>NZ_MEGQ01000042.1:0-23236 GCF_001725585.1 Thiomonas sp. SCN 64-16
TTCGCTCACTCGATTTGCGTATTCCGGCAAAAGACCAGAGTACGGCAACCAATGCGCGCAGGAAAGAAGGCTGAGAAGGTGAGCTCAACGCATATTTCCTTGATGAAAAGAGAGCGACAGCACCCGTACTGATGGCCTGTCGCTCTCGTTCGTCAAAAACCGAGAACCTGTGCCTTGATCAGATAACCGAAGTAAATCGCCAAGGCAATACTGACCATAATCATCGCCGTTTTGAAATTCTGGCGGCGTTTTTCCGGGGGAAGTTGGCGATTACTCATATCTGATCTCAGTTATAGCCCAGCACGCGGGTGGCATCGGCATTCAGCTTGGGCGGGGTTTCATAAGTGTGGAACGGCGCCGGGGAGGGAACTTCCCATTCCAGACCTTCCGCACCTTCCCAGGGACGTTGAGGGGCTTTCTCGCCCTTGCCGCGCAACACCGGAATCACCACTGCGAACAGGAAGTAAGCCTGTGACAGACCGAACAGCCAGGCGCCGATGGTGGAGATCTGGTTGAAGTCGGTGAACTGCACCGGGTAGGCCACATAGCGACGCGGCATGCCAGCCAGACCCAGGAAGTGTTGCGGGAAGAAGGCGATGTTGAACGAGATCATCGAGGTCCAGAAATGGATCTTGCCTGCGGTTTCGTTGTACATCACACCCGTCCACTTGGGCGACCAGTAGTAGAAGCCCATGAAGATACCGAACAGCGAACCTGCGACCAGCACGTAATGGAAGTGCGCGATCACGAAGTAAGTGTTGTGCACCTGCGTGTCGATGGGCACCATGGCCAGCATCAGGCCGGTAAAGCCACCCAGGGTAAACACGAAAATGAAACCCACGGCGAACAGCATGGGAGTTTCAAACGTCATGGAACCGCGCCACATGGTGGCCACCCAGTTGAACACCTTCACGCCCGTGGGAACGGCGATCAACATGGTGGCGTACATGAAGAACAGCTGTCCGGTCGTGGGCATGCCCGCGGTGAACATGTGGTGCGCCCAGACCAGGAAGGACAGAATGGCGATGGAGGCCGAGGCGTACACCATTGAGCTGTAGCCGAACAGACGCTTGCGGGCGAAGGCCGGGATGACGGAGCTGACAATACCGAAGACCGGCAGAATCATCACGTACACCTCGGGGTGGCCGAAGAACCAAAACAGATGCTGATAGAGCACCGGGTCACCGCCGCCGGTGGCACTGAAGAAACTGGTGCCGAAGTGGCGGTCAGTCAGGGTCATGGTGACAGCGCCAGCCAGCACCGGCATGATGGCCAGCAGCAGGTAGGCGGTGATCAACCAGGTCCAGACGAACAACGGCATTTTCATCAGCGTCATGCCAGGGGCGCGCAGATTGAGAATGGTCACGATAATGTTGATCGAGCCCATGATCGACGAAGCGCCCATGAGGTGGATGGCGAAAATCACCAGATCCATGCCCATGCCTTGCTGCAGGGTGAGCGGGGCATACAGCGTCCAGCCCACACCCGGTGCGCCGCCTGGCACGAAGAACGAGGCCGTCAGCAGAATGCCTGCGGGAATCAGCAGCCAGAAGCTGAGGTTGTTCAGCCGCGGGAAGGCCATGTCGGGGGCACCGATCTGCAGCGGAATCATCCAGTTGGCAAAGCCCACCAGCGCGGGCATGACCGAACCGAAGATCATCATGATGCCGTGCATGGTGCCGAAGGCGTTGAACAACTCAGGGTTCAGCAGCCAGACATAAGGTTTCCACAACTCGGTGCGAATCGCCAGGGCCAGAATGCCGCCCTCGAACAGCATCCACAAGGCAAACAGCAGATACATCGTGCCGATGTCTTTGTGGTTGGTGGACATCAGCCAACGGCGCCAGCCGTGCGGATGTTCGTGGGCATGATCACCGGCGTGAGCCGATGGCGGTGCGTGATCGATGACTGCGCTCATAGTGCTTTCCTTTCCTGCCATTCCAGAAAATGTTGATACTTCGTTCTAAACTCGGCCGCTTTTAGGGTTTGTCTCTCACCACACCGGCTCAGGTCTTGCTGGGCGCCGCGCCGTCGGCTGGCGGGGTGCTGTCGGGATGCGCCTTTTTCCACTGCGCGACCCATTGCTCGTATTCGGGCATAGTCACGACCTTGATCACGATAGGCATGAAGGCGTGGTATTTGCCGCAAATCTGGGCGCACTGCCCGTAGTAGGTGCCGGTTTTCTCGGCGGTGAACCAGGTCGAGCGCACAAACCCGGGAATCGCATCCATCTGCACACCTAGCGAGTTGACATAGAAACCGTGCAGCACGTCATCCGAGGTGGTAACAATCTTGATCTTTTTGTCCACCGGCACGACCAGTTCGTGATCGACGGCCAGCACGAAGTTGCTGGGCAGATCCTTGCCTTCGTAGATTTCCGAATAAGGCGTGGTCAGCGTGGACCAGAAAGAAATGCCCTTGCCCGGACCGGCCATGTAGTCGTAGCCCCACTTCCACTGCGCGCCCGTCGCCTTGACGGTCATGAAGGAATCGCTGTGGTTTTCCTGCGCGATCACGGTACGGGTCGCCGGAATCAGGATGGCAATCACGATCAGAATAGGGATAATCGTCCAAGCAATCTCGACCTTGGTGCTTTCATGGAAGTGGGCCGCCACGGCACCCTTGGATTTGCGGTGTTTGTAAACCGAATAGAACATCGCCCCGAACACCACGATACCGATCCCCAGACAGACCCAGAGCATCATGTCCATCAGGAATTTTTCCTGTTTGGCGATGGGCGAAACCGGGTTCTGGAAATACAGCCCCAGCACCTGCGGCCCACCCGGCAGACTTTCCACTGCGGCATGGGCCGCGCCCATGACGCCCAGCAGCGATGCTGCGGTGGCCAGACGGATTTGATGTATTGCTTTCATGTCGCCCCACTCTAAGAATTGGTCTCGTCCCTAAAACACTTCAAAGGGCCCGCAACGCGGCCCTCAAATCTTTTGCCAGCACGGCACGCCGCTCGGGGCGCGAATACCGGCCGATGTAAACCGTGCGACCAGCCGAAGACACTTCAACCAGCCCGCTTTCTGGCAGCGACACCCGCACCCAATGCGGATTGAAGCTGACCGACTGCACCACACCCGCGTTTTCCCACTCGACCTGCAACTGCTGCGTCGACAGACGCACTCGTTCGCGGTCCGTGGCATGACGCCCATACACCACCAGCGCCAGCGCCACCGACCCCAGCTCAATGCCGGTGAACGGCAACACCAGCGACCCGCCCACGTCCCACGCGATAGACGCCACGATCAGCGACACCACGCACAGCGAGGCGTAAAACACAATCAGCTGTCGCGGCGACATAGAGCAGTTGCGGCGGAACACCCAGTCGCGCATCCAGCCCTCGCCCGCCTCCCGATCAGGCGCTTGGCCAGACGACTGCTCAAGCGCCACCTCAGCCTCGGCTGCAGGGACATCCTGCGGCGGGAGGTTGGATGCGCTTTGCGGAAGATCAGCGTGGTGCATTTGCGTCAATCGGGGTCACAACCCGGCATCTGAGCCAAGCCATGACGGGTCTATATGAGTGAGCGATTATAGGTGCGACAGAATGACGCATCGAAAATCACGGCATCAGTTGATCTGATTTTGCGTGAGATCAAGATGGGCGCGTTACATTTCGATCCATCTATGTGACCGCCATCCATCGCGACGATTTGCCGCAGTTTTAGCCCCGATGGGTACGGGTCGGCAATCCGGGTTGACGCGCAGTGTTGCGCAATTGCTCGACGCCGAAAGTGGCCTCTCCAGCCCGTGCCCGCTCGGTGCGCGGGCGAAAAGCGTGCCCATAGACCAGTTCGAAGGTCAGGGTGACGCGGCCATCCGCCTGCGCTGTGGCATTCAGGGCATCGACCAACGCCTGCCAGGCCCGCGGCGTGCGCAGGCCCCGCGAATGCGCGGCGTGAGGCACGGCGCCGAGGGCACGCAGCTCGGTCAGCGCCGCCTGCGCCGACGGCCAGGTCATGCGCACCATCTCCATATCCATCACCGGGTCGGCAAAACCGGCCTGCACCAGTTCGTCGCCCAAGTCGTGCATGTCGGTGAACGCCATGGGCTGCGAGGAATGGCCGAGGGTACGGCATACCTCGCCAAGCTCCTTGAGCGTGTCGGGCCCGAAGGTGGTGAAAAACAGCGCCCCTTCGGGCTGAAGCTGCCGCCGCCAGGCTTCGAGCACCCGCATGCGGTCATGGTGCCAATCGAGATAGAGGTTGGACCACAGCACGTCGGCCTGCGCGGGGTATTCGGGGTCTGCCGCATCCACCGCCTGCACTTGCACCCGGCTGGGCCGCCCGAACCAACGCGCCAGCCCCGCACGAGCAAATCGCTTCGAGGCCAGTTGCGCCAGCAGGGGCGAGGGCTCGTAGCCCAGAATCTGCGCGGCGGGATACTGCTTTTGCAGCAAGTCGAGCCCATCGCCCCAGGCACAGCCCGCGTCGAGCACGCGCTGCGCCTGCGCCCGCAACAAGGGCAGACGTTCGGCCATGCGGCGCGCGGCTTCCTGCCAGATGTAGGGCGCGGGCCAGCGCGCCAGGCGATCACGCGCGCAGGCCGCAGCTGCCAGCCATCGGGCCTGTTGTTGTGCGGCAAAGAATTGATCGGGGCGATCCATCAGCTTTATTCAAGGGACTGCGACGAAGGCGGCGACACCGCAGGCGCGGGCGATATAGTGCGGCGATGTCCGCACTCGAGCGTCCTATTTTGCCTGCCTCGCGCTGGTCTGCGCTCTGGCCCGGTCGCTGCGCCCATTGCGACGCCCGCAGCAGTCAGCCGCTGTGCGACGATTGCCTGCAAGAAGACTTGCCCCTGCGTCCACGCTGCCCGCGCTGCGCGGTGGCGGTGGCGCACGACGGGCAGGTCTGCGGCCAATGTCTGCTGCACCCCCCGCTGTGGGCGGGCGCCCTGGCGCTGGGCGACTATCGATTTCCCAACGATCGGTTCATTCTGCGCATGAAGTTCGGCGCAGAACCCGCGCTGGGCCGGTGGTTTGGCGACCTGCTCGGTGCGCGCTGGGCGCAAGGCGACATGCCGCTGCCCGACCACATTCTGCCCATACCGCTTTCGCGCGAGCGCCTGCTGGAGCGCGGCTTCAACCCCGCGTGGGAAATAGCGCGGCGCATCGCTGCCACGCTGAATCGCCCTGGCGATGCCTACGCGCTGCAGCGGCTGCGGCATAGCGCCGCGCAAAGCAGCCTGCCGCTGCACGCGCGCAGCCGCAACATCCGCGGCGCCTACGCCTGCGATACACGCTGGGATGGCCAGACCCTGCTGCTGGTGGACGATGTGATGACCTCCGGCGCCACGCTGCATGAAGCCACCCGGGTGCTGCTGCGCCAGGGCGCCGCTGCGGTCTGGGTCGCCATTGCCTTGCGCACTCCTCGCGATTCCAATCCCTGATCTTTCGCATTGCGACCCATGTTCCACATCGTTCTTGTCGAGCCCGAAATTCCGCCCAACACCGGCAACGTCATCCGCCTGTGCGCCAATACCGGCTGCACCCTGCACCTGGTTGAACCGCTGGGTTTTTCGCTGGATGACAAACAGCTCCGCCGCGCCGGGCTCGACTATCACGAATACGCCACGCTGCAAACGCACGCCAGTTGGGACGCGTTGATGCAAACGCTGCAGCCGCGCCCCGAGCGCCTGTTCGCTTTCACTACGCGCGGCAGTCGGTTGATCGGCTCCGTGCGCTTCGAGCCGGGCGATTATTTTGTCTTCGGCGCCGAAACCCGCGGCCTGTCCGACGCGGTGCGCGAGCAATTCGCCCCGACGCAACGGCTGCGACTGCCCATGCGCGAAGGCCAGCGCAGTCTCAATCTGTCGAACTCGGTCGCTGTCGCCGTGTTCGAAGCCTGGCGACAGAACGGCTACGCCGGTGGAATTTAAACTCAGGTGATGGACGAGAAGTCGGGCTTGCGTTTTTGCAAAAACGCCATCATCGCCTCGCGCGCGGCCGGTGCGCCCAGCAGCGCCTGAAACACCGCCTCCTCCGAGCGCATGCGCGCCAGCACGGCCTGCGGCCCCTGATCGCCCAGGCCTTTGAGCAGGCGCTTGGTCGCCCGCACCGAGGGCGCAGGCAGACGAGAGAATTTTTCGGCCTGCGCTACGGCAAATTCACGCAGATTTTCGATAGGCAGCACGCGGTTGACCAGGCCCATGCTCAAGGCCTCGGCGGCGTCGAACGGTTCGCCCAGCAAGAGCTTTTCCGCCGCGCGCTGGTACCCCGCAATCTGCGGCAGCAGCAGGCTGGACGCCGCCTCGGGGCACAGACCCAAATGCACGAAGGGCAGCACGAACTGCGCGTCATCGGCGGCATAGACCAGATCGCAATGCATCAGCAGCGTGGTGCCCACGCCGACGGCAAAGCCTTGGGCGGCTGCGACCAGCGGTTTGTCCAACCCGGCGAGATGGCGCAAAAACTGCAGCACCGGCGCCTCCTCACCCTGCGGCGGTGCGGAGAGAAAGTCCTGCAGATCGTTGCCCGCGGTGAAGCTGCCGCCTTCGCCTGCGATCAGCACCGCCTTGACATCCGCGTCGGTCGCGGCGCGTTCGAAGGCCTCGTTGGCTGCCTCGTACATCGCCAGGGTCAGCGCATTCTTTTTTTCGGGGCGATTGAACACGATGTGCAGCACCCCGCTGCGCAATTCCACCTGCACCTGACTCATGATGTTGTCTCCCAATTAAAAACCCGGGCGCGTCAGCCCGGGCCTTGGCCGAAGGGCTGCAAACGGCTGCGATCAGACGTTTTCGAAAATGCCCGCAGCGCCCTGCCCCGTGCCGATGCACATGGTCACCATACTGTATTTGGCCTTGCGGCGACGCATGCCGTAGATCGCCGTGGCCGCGCGAATTGCGCCGGTGGCGCCCAGCGGGTGGCCCCAGGCGATCGCGCCGCCCAGCGGGTTAAGCACCTCGGGGTTGATGCCCAGATCTTTCACCACGGCAAGCGACTGCGCGGCGAAGGCTTCGTTGAGTTCGATCCAGCCGATGTCGTCGAGCTTGAGCCCGGCTTTTTCCAGCGCCGCAGGAATGGCGAACTTCGGGCCGATGCCCATGATCTCGGGCGGCACGCCGCGCACGGCAAAGCTGACGAAGCGCGCCAGCGGCACGAGGTTGAACTGTTTGAGAATCTTGTCGCTCACCAGAATGAGCGCGCCCGCGCCGTCCGAGGTCTGCGAGCTGTTGCCCGCGGTCACGCTGCCCTTGGCCGCGAACACCGGCTTGAGCCGGGCCAGCGCTTCCAGCGTGGTGTCGGCACGCGGACCTTCGTCCACGGTCATCTTGCGCGTCTTGATGTCCACCTCGGCCGTGCCCAGGCGGGGAAACTTTTCAACGATGTCCAGCGGGGTGATTTCTTCGTTGAACTCGCCTGCGGCAATGCCTGCCAGCGCCTTTTGGTGCGAGGCCAGCGCGAAGGCATCCTGCTCCTCGCGGGTCACCTTCCACTGCTGCGCCACCTTCTCGGCCGTCATGCCCATGCCGTAGGCGATGCCCACATGCTCGTTGTTGGCAAAGATGGCCGGATTGAAGCTGGGATGAAAACCGCCCATGGGCACACGGCTCATGCTCTCGGTGCCCCCGGCGATCATCACATCGGCCTCGCCCACGCGGATGCGGTCGGCAGCCATCTGAATGGCCGTGATGCCCGACGCGCAGAAGCGGTTGACGGTCACGCCGCCCACCGTGTCGGGCAGGCCGGACAGCAGCGCGCCGATGCGTGCCACATTCATGCCCTGGTCGCCCTCGGGCATGGCGCAGCCGATGATCGCGTCTTCGATCAGCTTGGGATCGAGGTTGGGAACCTGCGCCAATGCGGCACGGATGACGTGCACCAGCAAGTCGTCGGAACGATAGTTTTTCAGCAGCCCGCGAGGGGCCTTGCCCACCGGGGTGCGGGTGGCGGCAACGATGTAGGCGTCTTGAACTTGTTTGCTCATGTTGTTCTCCTGGTGGCGGATCAGTTACGCACCGGCTTGCCGGTCTGCAACATGCCCATGATGCGTTCCTGGGTCTTGCTTTGGCCGAGCAGTTCGCAAAAGTGCTTGCGTTCCAGCGCCATCAGCGTGACCTCGTCGGCCGGGGCGCCCTCTTCCACATCGCCGCCGCACAGCACGGTGGCGATGCGGGTGGCGATTTCGTCGTCGTAGGCGGAGATGAAGCCGCCGTCGCGCAGGTTGACCAGTTGCGCGCGGATGGTAGCGATGCCATTGCGTCCGAGCACCGGGAAAGTCTGGCCCGGCATCGGCGGACGATAGCCCGCGTCGAACATCGCCCGCGCCTGACCCACCGCCACATGCAGCAGTTCATGGGCATGCATGACGATGGCGTCGCTGGGCAGCAGATAGCCCAGATTGCGGCTTTCCAGCGCCGACTTGCCTACCGTGGCCATGGCCGCGGCCTGGAAGCCCGTCTTGAGGAAATGCAGGATGTCACCGCCCTGCGCCTGCTCTGCAGCACGTCGCGCCAGGTAGGTAAGGCCGCCGCCGCCCGGAATCAGGCCCACGCCCATTTCCACCAGGCCCATATAGCTCTCGAAATGCACCACGCGCTTGGCGCAGTACACGCTCAGCTCAGTGCCTCCTCCAAGGGCGATGCCGCTGACTGCGGCCACCACCGGCACCTGGGCGTAGCGCAGGGTGAGCATCAGATCCTGCAACTTTTTTTCTTCCGGCTCGATGGCCTTGGGGCCACCGGCCATGAAGGCGGGCATCATCGACTGCAGATCGGCCCCGGCACTGAACGGCCCGCCCGCGAGCGAGGTCGGCTGCCAGACCACTACGCCCTTGTAGCGGCCTTCGGCCAGTTCCACCGCCTGGTGCAGCCCGGAGATGACCCCGGGGCCAATGGTGTTCATCTTGGTCTTGAAGCTGGCGACCAGCACATCGTCGGCGCCGGGAGCCGTCCACAGGCGGATCGACTCATCTTCAAACACGGTGCTGCCCGCGGTGCGCAGGTCGGGTGCGTTCTCGCCCAGCACGGCCTGCTTGAACGGCTGGCGGGCATAGACCGGCAGCTTAGAGCGGCCGATGTAGGCGTTCTTCGCCGCCGAGTAAGAACCCTCGGGTTTATGCACGCCGTCCACCTGGCTCACCCAGGCGGGCAGCGGTGCGCTGCACAGCGTCTTGCCTGCGGCGATGTCTTCGCTGATCCAGTCGGCGATCTGCTTCCAGCCTGCGGCCTGCCAGCTTTCGAACGGGCCTTCGTTCCAGCCGAAGCCCCAGCGGATGGCGAAGTCGAGATCGCGGGCGTTGTCGGCAATGTCGGCCAGATGCAGGGCCACGTAATGCCACACGTCGCGGAAAATGCTCCACAGGAATTGCGCCTGCGGATTGCTCGATTCGCGCAGCAGCTTGAAACGCTCGGCCGCGGGTTTTTTCAGCATGCGCACCACGATCTCGTCGGCCTTGCCGCCGCCCGGCACATAGTCGCCCTTGGCGGGGTCGAACTTCAGAATGTCGCGCCCGACTTTTTTGTAAAAACCGGCGCCACTCTTCTGCCCCAACGCGCCGTTGGCGACCAGCGTAGCCAGCACGGGCGGGGTGGCATAGAGTGCAGCGAAGGGGTCTTTATCCGCGGGCAGGGTGTCCTGCATGGTCTTGATGACGTGGGCCATGGTGTCCAGGCCGACCACGTCGGAGGTGCGGAAGGTCGCGCTCTTGGCACGGCCGAGTTTGCTGCCGGTGAGGTCGTCGATGACGTCAAAGCCGAGACCGAATTTCTCACCCTCCTTGATCACCGCCAGAATGGAGAACACGCCCACGCGGTTGGCGACAAAGTTCGGCGTGTCCTTGGCGCGCACCACGCCCTTGCCCAGGGTGGTGGTGAGGAAGGTTTCGAGCCGGTCGAGAATGGCGCCGTCGGTGTCTGCGGTGGGGATGAGTTCCACCAGATGCATATAACGCGGCGGGTTGAAGAAATGCACGCCGCAGAAGCGGCGGCGCAATTCGGCGTCGAACCCTGCCGACAACGCGGTGATCGACAGGCCCGAGGTGTTGGAGGCGAAGATGGTGTTCGCGCCCAGATGCGGCGTGACCTTTTTGTATAGATCGTGCTTCCAGTCCATGCGCTCGGCAATGGCCTCGATCACCAGATCGCAGCCCTGCAGCAGTTCGAGATCGGTCTCGTAGTTGGCTTCGGTGATCAGGCCGGCCTCGGCCGCGTCGCCCAGCGGCGCCGGGCTGAGTTTCTTGAGGTTGGCCACGGCCTTGGTCACGATACCGTTCTTGCTGCCTTCTTTGGCAGGCAGGTCGAACAGCACCACCGGCACCCGGGCGTTGATGCAATGGGCGGCGATCTGCGCGCCCATCACACCAGCGCCGAGAACGGCGACTTTGCGGATGTGTATCGTCTGTGTCATGTCAGCTCCTTCGGGGGATTCAGGCGAACACCGCCTCGGTGTCCATCAAGTTCTTTGCGCCACTGCGTGCCATGCGGATCGCGGCGGCGGATTCGGGATACAGGCGCCCGAAGTAAAAGCGCGCCGTCTGCAGCTTGGCTTGGTAGAAGGGCGAGTCGTCGCCTTCAGCAATCTTGCGCTGCGCCACCTGCGCCATGCGGGCGAAGGCGTAGGCAAACACCACATGACCGGCCACGCGCAAATACGGCACGGCGGCCGCGCCGACTTCGTCCTTGTCGGCCATGGCCTTCATGCCCAGTTCCATGGTGAGTTTTTGCACCTTGTCGGCCAGATCGGCCAGCGGGTTGACGAACTCTTGCATGGCCTCGTTCACGCCCTCTTGTTCGATGAAATCGGTGATGATCTTGCCAAACTTGCGCAGCCGCGCCCCGCCGTCCATCAACACCTTGCGGCCCAACAGGTCGAGCGACTGAATGGTGTTGGTGCCCTCATAGATCAGGTTGATGCGGGCATCGCGCACGAATTGCTCCATGCCCCATTCGCGGATGTAGCCGTGCCCGCCGAACACCTGCAGGCATTCGTTGGTGGCCTGCAGACCGTTGTCGGTGATGAAGGCCTTGACGATGGGGGTGAGCAACGAGACCAGGTCGTCGGCGTCCTTGCGCACCTCGGCGTCCGGGTGGTGCAGCGACTGGTCGAGCAGCAGCGAAATCCAGTAAGCCAGAAAACGTCCGCCTTCGGCCCAGGCGCGCGCGGTGAGCAACATGCGGCGCACGTCGGGGTGCACCAAAATGGGATCGGCCGGTTTGTCGGGCGCCTTCGGCCCGGTGAGGGCACGCATCTGCAGGCGGTCGCGGGCGTAGGCCAGCGCGTTTTGATACGCCACTTCGGTGAGGCCAAGCGACTGCATGCCCACGCCGAGACGGGCGCCGTTCATCATCACGAACATCGCGGCCAGGCCCTTGTTGGGCTCGCCCACCATCCAGCCGGTGGCGTCTTCCAGCGTCATCTGGCAGGTGGAGTTGGCGTGAATGCCCATCTTGTGCTCGATGCCGGAGCAGAAAATGCCGTTGCGCTCGCCCACGCCGGCATCGGCGGTCGGCACGAACTTGGGCACGATGAACAGCGAAATCCCCTTGCTGCCTTCGGGCGCACCCGGCAGCTTGGCCAGCACCATGTGAATGATGTTGTCCGCCAGGTCGTGTTCGCCGCTGGAGATGAAAATTTTCTGTCCGGTGAGCTTGTAGCTGCCGTCGTCTTGCGGCACGGCCTTGGTGCGAATCAGGCCGAGGTCGGTGCCGCAATGCGGCTCGGTCAGGCACATGGTGCCGGTCCACTCGCCCGCAACCAGCTTGGGCATATAGAGCGCCTTCTGCTCGGCGCTGCCATGCGCGTTCAGCAATTCGGTCACGCCCTGCGTCAGGCCGGGGTACATGGTCCAGGCCTGGTTGGCGGCGTTCTGCATCTCGTGCACCGCGCTGCCCACCAGGTGCGGCAGGCCCTGGCCACCGAATTCGGCGTCCGCCGTCAGCGAAGTCCAACCGGCCTGCACGAACTGATCCCACGCCGCCTTGAAACCCTTGGGCGTGGTCACGGTGTGCGTGGCGGCGTCGTAATGGCAGCCCTCGGCATCACCGCTGGCGTTGAGCGGCTGCAGCACTTCGCTGCAAAACTTGCCCGCCTCTTCGCACACTTGGTTGATCAGGTCGGCATCGACCTCGGCATACGGCGGCAGCTCTTTGAGCAGAGTTGTGGCGTCGAGCACTTCGTGCATGACGAACTGCATATCGCGCAAGGGCGGGTTGTATTGGGGCATATCTGTCTCCTGAAAATCGTGAATCGAAAAACGGGCTGAAAATGGGCTGAAAATGGACTGGAAACGCGCTCAATGGGGGGCGGAGTCGCTTGCGGAGTGCTCCTTGGCCAGACAAGGCAAAAGCAGGGGCAAGCCTTCGGACGTGGCGTGGTCGCGCAGCAGCGCGTCAAGACTGCGGCAGGCCAGTTCCAGGCTGTTGGGCAACCTGAGCAGCCGGGCATCGTGATGCAGCGCCAGGATGTAGCCGTGAATCTGGAACATGAGCTGTTGCGGATCGGTGTCGGGCTTGAGATGGCCCATTTCGATCGCCTGCACGATGGCGCGGCGCACCGCGTCGTGCCAGGTCTGGATCATGGCGACCAGCGCATCGCGCACTGTGCCTGGGCGGTCGTCGAATTCGACCGCGCTGGAGATGTAGATGCAGCCGGTCTCCATTTCCACGCTCACCCGCTGCAGCCAGCGCTGCACCATGGCCGCCAGACGCGGCATGCCCCGCGGCTGCTCGATGGCGCGGTAAAACACCTCCTGCTCGAACTGGTCGTGATAGTGGCGGATAACCGCGATCTGCAACTCTTCGCGCGAACCGAAATGCGCGAACACCCCTGATTTGCTCATTTCCATCCGGTCGGCGAGCACCCCGATGGACAAGCCCTCCAGGCCGATGCGCCCGGCCATCTGCAGCGCGCAGTCGACGATGGCCTGCCGCGTCTGCCGCCCCTTGGCCGAACCACTGCCGACTGGCTCAACTGGCGGGCTTGCGCTCACGCCGCGCTTTGCCACCGCTTTTACCGCCGTTTTGGCGCCCGCCGTGCGGTGCGGCGCTCGGCGCGGAGAGATCGGGGAGTGGCTGACGGTCATTTTTGTCGTGTGCGGAAGGGGTTGATAAAAAACGAACGGTCGTACTATTTCCGATTATCGGCACTTTGTCAACCGCAAACTGCGATCAGGGGATTTGCCGCCTAAACTCGCGGGCTGACTCCCTGACTTCAAAAACCGTCGCCATGCCCGACTCTTCCAACGCAGTCTCCGCCCAAGACACCACCGTGCGCGCCGCCTGCCCGCACGACTGCCCCGACACCTGCGCCCTGCTCGTCACCGTGCGAAATGGCGTGGCCATCAGCGTGCGCGGCGACCCCGACCATCCCACCACGCACGGCGCGCTGTGCGCCAAGGTCTCGCGTTATACCGAGCGCACCTACCACCCAAACCGCTTGCTGCAGCCGATGAAGCGAGTTGGCCCCAAAGGCAGCGGCCAGTTCGCCCCGGTGAGCTGGGACGAAGCGCTGGACGCCATCGCCGAGCGGCTCAAGGAGATTGCCGCCCGTGACCCGCAGGCCATCCTGCCCTACTCCTACGGCGGCACGCTGGGTTTCGTGCAGAGCGAAAGCATGGCAGCGCGCTTTTTTCACAAGCTCGGTGCCAGCCTGCTGGACCGCACCATCTGCTCCACCGCGGGCGAGGCCGGACTCAAGGCGGTGATCGGCGGCAAGATGGGGATGGACGTGGAGCAGTTCAAACACAGCAAGCTCATCCTCATCTGGGGCAGCAACAGCATCACCAGCAATCTGCATTTCTGGACTTACGCGCAGCGCGCCAAACGCAATGGCGCCAAGCTGGTGTGCATCGACCCCTGGCGCAACGACACCGCCGAGAAGTGCCACGACCATGTGCAACTGCGTCCCGGCACCGACGCCGCGCTGGCCTATGCCTTGATGCACGAACTCATTGCGCACGACTGGCTCGATCACGACTACCTCGCGCAGCACACCGTAGGCTTTGCCGCCCTGCGCGAGCGCGCGCTGGAGTGGCCGCCCGAGCGCGCCGCCGAGGTCTGCGGCGTACCCGCCGAGCAAATTCGCCAACTGGCGCGCGACTACGGCACGCTCACCCCGGCGGCCATCCGCATGAATTACGGCCTGCAGCGCGTGCGCGGCGGCGCCAACGCGGTGCGCGCCATTGCCTGCCTGCCGGCGCTCGTGGGCGCCTGGCGGCACGATGCCGGCGGGCTGCTGATGTCGAGCTCCAATCATTTCGCCGCCAACGGCGCCGCGCTGGAACGTCCCGATCTGCTGGCCGGACGCACCCCGCGCACCCTCAATATGGTGACTATCGGCGACGATCTGCTGCGGCCGGGCTCAGCCGAATTCGGCCCGAAAGTCGAAGCCGTGATCGTCTACAACAGCAATCCGCTGGCGGTTGCGCCCGAGGGCGACAAGGTGCGCGCCGGTTTTGGCCGCGACGATCTGTTCACCGTGGTGCTGGAGCACTTCCAGACTGATACCGCCGACTACGCCGACTACCTGCTGCCCGCCACCACCCAGCTCGAACATCTCGACGTGCACAAGGCCTACGGCCATCGCTACTGGATGGCGAACAACGCCGCCATCGCCCCGCTGGGGCAGGCCAAGCCGAATACCGAAATCTTCCGGCTACTGGCCGCGCGCATGGGCTATACCGAACCGTGCTTTGCCGAGAGCGATGAGCAGATCGCAGCGCAAGCCATCGCGCCAGATCCGCGCAACGGTGGCATCACCTGGGAGCAATTGCGGGCCAGCGGCTGGGCCAAGCTGCCGGGCGCCGCCGCCCCGTTTGCACACGGCGGCTTTCCCACGCCTTCGGGCAAGTGCGAATTCTGGTCACAACGCGAAGCGGATGCCGGGCGCGACCCCTTGCCCGAGGTGCTGCTGCCCTACGAGTCTGTCGCCTCTGCACCGGAGCTCGCCACGCGCTACCCGCTGGCGATGATCTCGCCCCCGGCGCGCAACTTCCTCAACTCCAGCTTTGTCAACGTCGACAGCCTGCGCAATCTCGAAGGCGAACCGCTGCTGCTGCTCCACCCGGATGATGCTGTAGCGCGCGGCATTGCCGACGGCCAGATGGTGCGCACCTTCAACGACCGCGGCGCCACCCTCACCCGCGCCCGCCTGAGCTCGCGCACCCGCCCTGGCCAGATCGTCGCTTTAGGCATCTGGTGGCGCAAGCTCTACGCCGATGGCAACAACGTCAATGCCCTCACCCACCAGCGCCTGACCGATCTGGGCAATGGGCCGTGCTTCTACGACTGCCTGGTGGAGGTAGCCGCAGCGTGAGCGAGTCAGCGCCGCTGCGCTTTGACGCCGAAAACACCTTCGCGGCATTCGAAGGTCTTTGGTGCTCGGGCCAGCTCAGCGTCGCCGACATTGCCCGCCTGCCTGCTCTGGGCGTGGCCACGGTCATCAACCTCGCGCTGCCGACGTCTTCCAAGGTCTTGTCCGGCGAAGCCGAGCAGGTGACGGCCTTAGGAATGAACTATGTGCACATCCCGGTGCTGTGGGACGCGCCGAAACCTGTGCAGTTTGAGCAGTTCGCCGGGGTGATGGCTGCGCTCGGGCAACAGCCCGTCTGGCTGCATTGCGCAAAAAATATGCGGGCCTCGGCCTTCGTCTATCTCTACCGCCTGCTCATTCGTGGCGAAACTGAAGAACAAGCGTCGTGGCCGATGTCGCAGATCTGGGCACCGAACCCGGTCTGGCAGCAGTGGATCAGCGCAGTGCGCGCGGCACACTGCCGCAGCGCAGCGCACTGAATCTCTGCCAAGCGTCGAAACCGCGCTCAAACCCCCGCGCGCTTCATCGACGCCAGGAAGGTCTTGGCATCCTCGAATCCCACCACGCGGCCCACTTCCTTGCCGCTCTTGAAAAAGATGATGCCCGGCGGGCCGAACAGTTGGAAACGCTTGAGCAACGCCTTGTCGTCGGCGGTGTTGTTCGTCACGTCGGCCTGAATCAGCGTAAAGCCCGCCAACTGTTGCGCCACTGCGGGATCGGTGAAGGTGAAGTGCTCCATCTCCTTGCACGACACGCACCAATCGGCGTAGAAGTCGAGCATCACGGGCTTGCTGCTGCTGGCGACCACACGGTCGAGATCAGCCACCGTGTGAATGCGCTGAAACTGCACCGCGGGCGCGGCGCTCACCGCGCCCGCTGCGCCGCCGCCCAGCCCGGCGAGCGGCTGCAGCAGATTACGGTTGCCCGCCGCCAGGCCGACGATCAGCGCCGCGCCCGCCACGGCCAACGCCACGCCAAAGCCCTTGAACAGCCGCCTCCAGCCGGAAACCTCATCGGGCAGCCGGTCAAACGCCCGCAGGAAGCTGGCGCTGATGAGCAAAAGCAGCGCCCACAGCACCATCAGCAGCCAGGTCGGCAGAACCGGGGCGATCATGTACAGCGCGGTGGCGATGAGCAGCACACCGAAGAAGGCCTTGACGCCATCCATCCATCCGCCCGCCTTGGGCAGCAAAGTGCCCGCGCCCAGACCGACCAGCAGCAAGGGCACGCTCATGCCCGCCGCCAGCGAGAACAGCGCCACCCCACCGATGAGCGCGTTGCCGGTCTGGCTGATGTAGAGCAGCGCCCCGGCCAGCGGCGCGGCCACGCAGGGCCCGACGATGAGCGCCGAAATGCCGCCCATGATGAAAACCCCGGCGAAGTGTCCGCCCTGCATCTTGTCGGAGGTGGACGACAACTTGCTCTGCAGACTGCTGGGCACTTGCAGTTCGTAGAAACCGAACATCGACAGCGACAGCACCACGAGCAACAAGGCGAAGACCGACAGCACCCAGGGGTTCTGCAACGAGGCCGCCAGCCCTTGGCCCAGCAGACCGGCCGCCACGCCAAAGGCCGTGTACACAATGGCCATGCCCAGCGAATAGGCCACGGCCAGGGCGAAGCCGCGCCCGCGGGACACTTTGTCGCCCTGCCCCACGATGATGCTCGACAGAATGGGAATCATCGGCAGCACGCAAGGCGTGAAGGCCAGCAGCAGACCGAACACCAGGAACATGGGAATGATGCTGAGCAGGCTGCCCGACGCCAGCGCCTGACCAATGCGCGACGAGTCGCCACCCTGGGCGACAGCGGCCGCAGCAGCCGGGGCGGCGACGGCCGATGCCGTTGCAGCCGGAGCTGGCGCGGTCGTGGCAGAGGCCGAGGCCGCCGCCGGTTGTGCTGCGCTGGCGCCAGCCATCAAGCCCTGTACCAAGCCGCTGGCTCCGCTGCCGCTTGCCGCGGGTGCGCTACCGCTTTCGTCATCGGGTTCGGAAATGCTCACCGTTCCGTTGCCGCCAAACCCGCTGAGACTGACGGTGGCGAGCTTTTCGATCGGCGGATAGCAAAGCCCCGCGTCGGCGCAGCCCTGATACGTCACCAACATCTTGAAGGTGGCCGGCGCCTTGAGCACGGGCAGGGGAATCGGCACCACACCGCGGTAGTGAAACACCTCGTGGCCGAGGTTTTTATCGAAAATTTTGTGCGCCGGAGGAAATTCTGGCTTGCCGAGTTCCACGCCCGGCGTCTGTGACTCGAAATGAAACCGCTCCTGGTACAGGTAATACCCGTCGTACGCCTTGAACTGCAGCAGCACCGTTTTGCCATCCTGCACTTTGGCGGTGAACTGGAAGGCTTCGTCCGGCGGCAGGAAATCGGCCTGCTGAGCGTGCGCCACGGGCTGCAAAACGTCGGCCCAGAGCAGGAAAAAGCCCAGCAGAGCCCGACTGAGCCCTGCCCAGAAACGCGGTGCTCGCGAAGTGGATGGAATGCTGTGGCCCATGAACGGTCTCCCTTGTCTTATCGTTTGGTCGCGTGCCGCGTGAAATCCTGACAGCCCGTCAGGCGTCGCGCAGCGCGTGGAAGTTGAAATATAAGTCCAGTGGCATATTTGAATGCCTTAGGGCTTGCCCTGCTGCACTCGCTGAATTACCCGGCATCGACGCTGGGGGGCTCTCAGGCCCGAAAGCGTCTCTGCGTCAGCGTGCGCGCCACCCACCAAGCCATCAGCAAATCAAACACCAGCACGGCCAGATGCAGCCCCGCCTGCGGGTCGAATTGTCCGAAAAACAGCGGGCGCACCAGTCCGACTGCGGCGTTCAGGGGCAGCACCTGCGCCAGCCACTGCAGCGGCTGCGGCAGCGCGGTCAGCGGAAAATAAACGCCGGATAGAAACGTCATCGGCGTGAGCACTAGGGTGAAGTAGTAGGTGAAAAAATCATAACCGCGCGCCTTGGCGTTGACGATGAGACCGATGGCGGAAAACACCAGCCCGGTGAGCAACAGCAAGGGCAGCGCGATGAGCAGCGTCCACTGCCGGCTAATGCCCAGAACCACGATGACCGCAAGAATGGCCACGCCGCTGAACACGGACTTGGTCGCTGCCCAGGTGAGTTCGCCCAGCAGCACGTCGTCGAGAGAGGTGGGGGTGACGCGGATGGCGTCCCAGGTTTTTTGCACATGCATGCGTGAAAACGCGGAATATAGCGCCTCGAAACTCGCGGCCATCATCACACTCATGCAGATCGCGCCGGAAGCGAGAAACTGGATGTAGGGCACGCCATGTACCGTGCCGACCAGGGCGCCCACGCCAAACCCAAAGGCCAAAAGGGTGATCAGAGGCTCCGCGATATTGCCGATCAGGCTGGGAATGGCGAGCTTCTTCCACACCAGAAAGTTGCGCTGCCAAATGGGGAAGAAGCGCCACCTGTGGCGCTCGAGCAGAGTGAGATCAGACATGGTGCATCGGCAGGTCGGGCGCTCGCGTCGTCAATCGCGCAGTTGCCGCCCGGTGAGTTTGAGGAAAACGTCTTCGAGATTGGCGCGGCGGTGCAAAACCCTCAGGCCAGGCAGCGCCTCCAGCGCGCGCAAGGCCTCGGCGCCATGCGTCATGTAGGCGAACAAACCATCTCCGCTGCGCTCCATGCGTTGCACATGCGGGCGCAGCAATTGCTCTGCGGCTTCGAGCCCCTCGCCGTCCATCTCGATGACTTCGGCTTCGACCTGGGCGGCGATCAGGCCGCGGGGCGTGTCTTCCGCAATGCGGCGGCCGTGGTCGAGCACCAGAATGCGATGACACAGGCGTTCGGCCTCGTCCATGAAATGAGTCGTGAGCAGCAGCGATTTGCCCTGCGCCGTCAGCACCTTGAGACGCTCCCAGATCAGGTGGCGGGCCTGCGGATCGAGGCCGGTGGTCGGCTCGTCCAGAAAGATCAGGTCCGGATCATTGACCAGCGCGCGTGCCAGACTCAGCCGCCGCCGCATGCCCCCGGACAACTCGCTGATACGCGCCCGCGCTTTTGATTCGAGCGCGGCGAACGCCAGCAACTGCGGCAGCCGCGGACGCAACTCGGCGTCGCGCAAGCCGAAGTAACGACCAAAGACCAACAGGTTTTCTTCCACCGTGAAGTCGGGATCGAGGCTGTCGAACTGCGTCACCACCCCCACACGCAGGCGGGCCTGCCGGGCCGCCTGCGGCACGGGCTGCCCCATCAGCCGAATCTGCCCGCGATCGGGCCGGGCCAGGCCGAGGCAAAGTTGAATGGTGGTGGTTTTTCCGGCGCCGTTAGGGCCGATGATGCCGTAACACTCGCCGCGCGACAGCCGCAGACTCAGGCCATCGACCACCTGCAGCCGCCCATAGCTTTTATAGACCTGATCGAGTTCAAGCAGCACGGAGGGTGCGGGTGTTTCGGGCAAGCGGGCAGTGCTTTCTGGCATGGGGGACATGCTACGGGCTCACTGTGAAAACTGCTCCGGCCATGAAAAACGCCAGCAACTGCTGGCGCTTTTCAGGATGACGGCGAGAGGGCCCGCCGTTGCTCTTGGATTCAGCCCGGTTTACTCCGACTTGTCTTCGGCCGGCGCGGCGTCCACATCGGGCCGGTCAACGAGTTCGATCAGAGCCATCGGCGCGTTGTCACCCACGCGAAAACCGAACTTCAGCGTGCGCGTGTAACCGCCCGGACGAGTCTGGTAACGGGGACCGAGCACGTTGAACAGCTTGGCCACAGAGTCCCGGTTGCGCAAGCGGTCAAACGCCAGACGGCGATTTGCCAGCGAGGGCTTTTTACCCAGGGTGATCAGCGGCTCAACCACGGCGCGCAATTCCTTGGCCTTGGGCAGCGTGGTTTTGATGGCCTCGTGCTCGATCAGCGAATTGGCCATATTGCGAAACATGGCCTTGCGATGGCTGGAGGTGCGATTGAGTTTGCGAAGTCCGTTTCCGTGACGCATGGTGCTTTCCTTTCCTTATGAATCAGGCCAGCCGGATCAGGTACTGGCCCTGCATTGCCGGGTACTCCACCCGGCGAAACTTGTCATCAAAAAACTTGTAGTCAACGCGCTTGATCAACCAGGTTTGCTCAGCGCTTGTCCAAGCCGCTGGGCGGCCAGTTGTCGAGCTTCATGCCCAGCGTCAGCCCGCGCGCGGCGAGCACTTCCTTGATTTCGTTGAGCGACTTGCGGCCCAGGTTGGGGGTCTTGAGCAGTTCGGTTTCGCTACGCTGAATCAGGTCGCCGATGTAATAGATGTTCTCGGCCTTGAGGCAGTTCGCCGAGCGCACCGTCAGTTCGAGCTCGTCAACCGGGCGCAGCAGAATCGGATCGTAAGTCTGTCCACCCGCAGCCGCCTCGGCGGCCTCGGTCGTCTCGGCGCCTTCCAGGCTGGCGAACACCGACAACTGCTCAACCAGAATGCGCGCAGACGAACGAATGGCTTCTTCCGCGCTGATCACGCCGTTGGTCTCGATTTCCATGACCAGCTTGTCCAGATCGGTACGCTGCTCCACGCGGGCGCTTTCCACGGCATAGCTGACGCGGCGCACCGGCGAGAACGAAGCGTCGAGCACGATATGGCCAATGCTCTTGCCGCCTTCTTCGCCGAAATTACGCAGGGTACCGGGGACGTAGCCACGACCCTTTTCGACCTTGATCTGCATGTCGAGCTTGCCGCCTTGTGACAGATGCGCGATCACGTGATCTGGATTGACGATCTCGACGTCGTGAGGCGTCTGAATGTCGGCAGCAGTCACTACGCCTTCGCCTTCCTTGCGCAGCGAAAGGGTGACTTCGTCACGGTTGTGCAGCTTGAGCACCACACCCTTGAGGTTGAGCAGCACGCCGATCACATCTTCCTGCAGGCCGTCGACCACGGAATACTCGTGGAGCACGCCGTTGATGCTGACCTCGGTCGGCGCGTAACCCACCAGCGACGACAGCATGACGCGGCGCAGCGCGTTGCCAAGGGTGTGGCCATAGCCGCGCTCGAAAGGTTCGAGCACCACTTTGGAACGGTTGTGACCGAGAGATTCGACCTGAATCGACTTGGGGCGAAGAAGTGCAGTTTGCATAAGGCTTCCTGTTCAATACCCTCCGCACGTTACGCGGATAAGGCTGAGGTGAGCGGCCGCTGCCAGCGTGGCAAGGCGCGAACACACCCCGGGACTCCGGGGCGTGGATAAAATTAACGCGAGTACAACTCGATGATCAGCGACTCGTTGATGTCGTTGCCAAATTCATCGCGGTCCGGGGCCTTCTTGAAGACGCCTTCCATCTTGGCGCCATCCACCTGCACCCAGGCAGGGAAACCATTCGACTCAGCCAGTTTCACAGATTCCTGGATGCGGACCTGATTGCGCGACTTTTCACGCACCGCGACCACATCGCCCGTCTTCACCAGCGCCGAGGGGATATTCAACACCTTGCCGTTGACAGTGATCGAGCGATGGCTGACCAACTGGCGCGCTTCAGCGCGGGTCGAGCCGTAACCCATGCGATACACCACATTGTCCAGGCGCGATTCCAGCAGCATCAGCAGATTGGTGCCGGTATTGCCAGAGCGGCGTTGCGCTTCTTCGTAATAACGGCGGAATTGGCGCTCAAGCACGCCATACATCCGCTTGACCTTCTGCTTTTCACGCAGTTGCTTGCCGTAGTCGGACGTGCGGGCGCCTGAAGTGCGGCCGTGCTGACCGGGTTTGGTCTCGAGCTTGACCTTGGAGTCGATACCGCGGCGTGCGCTCTTGAGAAAGAGGTCTGCGCCTTCGCGGCGGGTGAGTTTGCCTTTGGCGCCAATAAAACGAGCCACTTGGAATTCCTTTCAATACTGCCATGCCGTGAATTGCATGGGAGCCCGAACAATCGGGCAGTGGGCTTGAAAACGCGCCCAGGGCCGACTAGACGACCAAAGGGCGCGGGGATAGTTCTACAAATCAGTGCAACAAAAATTCAACAAAGCCTACCGACAAAACCAATCAACAAAATCAGACGCGGCGACGCTTCGGCGGACGGCAGCCGTTGTGCGGGATCGGCGTCACATCTTCGATGAGCGTGACCTTGATGCCGAGGTTGTTCAGCGCGCGCACTGACGACTCACGCCCCGGGCCCGGGCCTTTGATGAAGACTTCCAGGTTCTTGATGCCGTATTCCAGCGCCACACGGCCCGCCTGCTCGGCAGCAACCTGCGCCGCAAACGGGGTGGATTTGCGCGAACCCTTGAAGCCTTGCGCACCCGAAGACGATGCCGACAACGCGTTGCCCTGACGGTCGGTGATGGTGATGATGGTGTTGTTGAACGACGCGTGAACGTGCGCAATGCCGTCAGAGACGTTCTTGCGAACCTTCTTACGTGCGCGCTGGGCTGCGGAGTTCTGGGAAGACGGTTTAGCCATTTGCGATGTTCCTTACTTATTTCTTCAGCGTGATGCTGCCCTTGCGCGGTCCCTTGCGGGTGCGGGCATTGGTGCGGGTGCGCTGACCACGTACGGGCAGACCGCGACGATGGCGGAAGCCACGATAGCAACCCAGATCCATCAGGCGCTTGATGTTGACGGAGATCTCGCGACGCAGGTCACCCTCGATGGTGAGCTTGCCAATGGCTTCGCGCACCTTCTCCAAGTCAGCGTCGGACAGATCCTTGATCCGCTTGTTGTAGGGAACGCCCGAAGCATCACAAATGGCGCGCGCGGTGGTGCGACCAATGCCGTAAATCGCCGTGAGGCCGATTTCGGAGTGTTGATGTGGCGGAATGTTAATACCAGCAATACGTGCCATTGAATACCTCGAACTTCAAAAAATGATTTGGGCTCAACCCTGGCGCTGCTTGTGACGCGGGTCGGTGCAAATCACACGCACAACACCTTTGCGACGAATAATCTTGCAATTACGGCACATTTTTTTAACCGATGCGCTCACTCTCATGATGATCCTCTCTTGCTATTACTTGGCACGGAACACAATCCGCGCACGTGACAAATCGTA
>NZ_MEGQ01000043.1:0-53377 GCF_001725585.1 Thiomonas sp. SCN 64-16
CGGCTCATAGGGGCGGTAACTAGTGGGCATGCCGTATTAACGCACGCCCACCGTCCTACGTCGACCTCAACAACCTTCTGCCGCCCACACTCCTAGGCGACGGCTGATCCCCGCCGCTGAAAACCTGATCCCTTCTCAGGCTGTCCTGGGCATCCCCATGAAGGACATGCGAAAGGGCATGACATGGCACTGCCGGAAAAGGACTGGTACACCCTCGACGAGATCGCCCAGCGCTGGGGGTGTAGTGTTGATGATCTTTGGCACTACGCCGAGGCCAAACCGCCCCGGCTGCGCTTGTCAATGCGCTTTGCCCTGCCGCTTCCCATCAAATGGCAGAACGCCGAACCCGCTGATCTTCGCCTTGACGCACTTGGCGACTACCACATGACCACCGGGCCGCTAGGCATTGATGCAAGTACGCTTGGCCGCGCGATGCGGAGCAGAAAGAACCTTTTCAGCATGGTGCTGCCGCCGGTGTTCGACGAGGAAAAGCCTTTTGTTTATGGCTTCATCGCCTGGGACGATCCAGAGTGCCCAGAGGTCTGCAAACTCATTCCGAAAGATGATGATGAACAGCCGGAATTGGAGGCGCAAGGCCCCCTCATTACCCGCGAGGAACGCGACCGCTTCGAAAAGCTACACCGTGTAGGAGCGCATGCGGGGGCAATGCCCACGGACGAAGAAATTCTCGACGCACGCGAGAGAACCACCCTGCTGCGCATGTTGGCCGTGCTGATCGCTGATGCCGGGTTGCCAGAGCAGCCGCACAAGGCTGCCGAGGTACTGGCTTCAATGGCCGCGCAGCATGGCCTCACACTGCCCACTGAAAAGACCTGCGCCGAAAAGATCACACAGGCCCGCAAGGCTTCGAAGGCGTAACGCTCACATCTTCGACAAATACAAGAACCATTATCTAGAGAGAAATCCGAAAAACACTAAATTAGTTTATTTATTCATTAAACTAAAACAGGCTAGTTTTATTAGCCAATAATTGTGGTCTGTTTATGTCATTCCGTTAGATGCTATAGGAACGAACCATCGTTCCTATAGGAACGCAACAGTGCACTGCCGGGTTGAAATGCGGGCATCCCATCTTTGGAGGTGTCATGCAGCCCACAGAAAAGCCCGGACGTTCACGCGCCACTTATGCGCCAGTCACTACTGACCTGACCCCTGATGCCCGCATCAAGCTGGCGCAGATCATTGGAGACCCAAAGGCCCGCCCGCCGATTCCTGGGGTGTTTCCGGTCGGTAAAACCACCCTCTACAAACTGATGGGGCTGGGGCTTTTTCCCACCCCGATCAAGCCCTTCCCCGGCTGCCGCGCAAGCTACTGGCGCTATGGGGACGTGCTCGACGCCGTTGCGCGATTGGAGGCGCAGACGCAAGGCGCGAGCTACGCGACGCCGCTGCAACGCAAGCGTGCAGAAGCCGGGAGCGCCAAGTGATTCCGGGCCGCCGCACCACCACACCGGCACAGCGCCAGCACTTCGACCGCAGCCGCCTGCCCGATCCTGAAACCTACTTCGCCGCTGAGCTTGGCGCATTGCAGGGCCGTGGCGTCTGGCGCGATGCGCTGTGCTGCTTCCACCCAGACCGCAAGCCCAGCCTTCGAGTGAACACGCAGACCGGCGCTTTTCGCTGTTTTGTTTGTGGCGCGCATGGTGGCGACGTGCTGGACTTCCAGCAGTTGCGCTATGGGCAGACCTTCACTGCCGCTGCGAAGGCCCTAGGGGCTGTGACGGGAGGCCGTCATGTCTGAGGTGATCGACCGCACAGAAACTCCCAGAGATGCCGCGCGCAGACTATCGGAACCCGCGCAGCGCGACGGCTTCAAGCCCGAAGCGCTGCACGCATATTCCAGTGCCAGCGGAGAACCGATCTTCTGGCGCATTCGGCTGAAA
Source organism: Thiomonas sp. SCN 64-16 (assembly GCF_001725585.1). Lineage (NCBI taxonomy): Bacteria > Pseudomonadati > Pseudomonadota > Betaproteobacteria > Burkholderiales > Thiomonas > Thiomonas sp. SCN 64-16. The sequence continues at coordinate 1,905 of NZ_MEGQ01000043.1, forward strand.
CACCCGGACACCGGCGCGAAGTGGATCAGGCCCATGCGCCGCACCGCTGACGACGCAGGGTATGAGATCGGAGAGCCACCCGCACCGCCTGCCGGGAAACCCCTCTACAACCTGCACCGCATCGCCGCAGACCCAGCCGCTGTGATTTTTGTGACCGAGGGCGAGAAGGCCGCCGATGCGCTGGGCAAGCTGGGCTGTGTCGCCACCACCAGCGGAGGTGCAAGCAGCGCCAGCGCCGCCGATTGGACGCCGCTGCAAGGCCGTGACGCGCTGATCTGGCCCGATGCTGACGAACCCGGCGCGCAATATGGCCGAGACGTTGCCACCCGGCTGGTGGCGCTGAACTGCAAGGTGCGCATCATCGATGTGGCTGCGCTCGGCCTGCCCGCCAAAGGCGACGCATTCGACTGGAGAGCCGCGCATCCTGAGGCCACCGCCGCCGATGTGCTGGCGCTGCCGATGCTGCCGAGTAGCGAGCCGCAAGAGGCCGAACCCGCCCCGCTGCCTGGCGAGCTACTGCCCGTTGAACCGTTCGACTACGCTTCGCTGCCCGATGCGCTGCGCCCCTGGGTTGCCGACATCGTGCAGCGGGTGAGTTGCCCGCCCGATTTTGTGGCCGTGCCCGTCATGGTTGCATTGGGCGCGGTGATCGGACGCAAGATCGCCGTGAGGCCGCAGCAATTCACCGACTGGACAGTGATCCCGAACCTTTGGGGACTGGTGATCGGCAGGCCCGGCGCGATGAAATCGCCCGCCATGTCGCAGGCCACTGCGCCGTTAAAGCGACTTGCAGCGCGCGCGCAAGACCAGTATGAAGCAGCGATGCGCGATTGGAAACAGTCGCAGAAGCTGCGCGACCTGCAAGACGAAGCCGGGCAGAAGAAAGCCCGCGCGCTACTGGCCAAAGACCCCGGCGCGAATGTCATGCACCTGATCGACGGCGGCGCGGATGATCCTGAGCCGCTGCTGCGGCGCTACACCACCGCGAACGCCACCCCGGAAGCGCTGGGCGAGCTGCTGCGGCAAAACCCGCAGGGCATGCTGCTAGAGCGTGACGAACTCATGGGTCTGCTGCGCGACCTCGACCGGCCCGACAAAGCCGATCACCGCGCCTTTCTGCTGGAAGCCTGGGACGGCAGCGGATCGTTCACCTTCGACCGCATCGGGCGAGGCTTCAACCTGCACATTCCGCACCTGTGTCTGTCCATCATCGGCACCACCCAGCCGGGCCGCATTCGGGAGTATCTGTCCGACGCCCTGCATGGCGGCGCTGGCGACGATGGGTTGATGCAGCGGTTCAGCATGATGGTGTGGCCTGACCAGACCGGCGAATGGATCGACGTTGACCACTGGCCTGACGGAGCCGCAAAAAAGGCTGCATGGGCCGTATTCGACCGCCTGGACACCCTCGACCCGCAGGCCATCGGCGCGATGCAAGACACCGACCTCGACGGCAATCCCGAAGGCACGCCCTACCTGCGCTTAAGCGAGGATGCGCTAGCGCTGTTCGTGCAGTGGCGCACCGAGCTTGAGGCGCGCCTGCGCAGTGGCGAGCTTCACCCGGCGCTTGAGAGCCACCTGAGCAAGTATCGCAAGCTGGTTCCCGCCCTAGCCCTAATCTGCCACCTTGCCGACGATGGGCGAGGCCCCGTCAGCGACACCGCCATGCTGCGCGCCCTGGGCTGGGCTGCCTATCTGGAATCGCACGCCCGGCGCATCTACGGCGGCGCGGTATCGCCCGAAGTGGAGGCCGCCCGCGCCATCCTGCGGCGCATCAAGAAGGGTGATCTGCCCCGCGATGGGTTCAAAAGCTGGGACGTTTGGCGACCAAACTGGTCTGGATTGAGCGACCGCGATTTGGTGAGCGCCGCGCTTGCCTACCTAGTGGACATGGGATGGTTGCATGAACGGCGCGAGCCGACCGCAGGCCGACCCTCGACCACCTACACGCTGAACGGGAGGGCCAAACTGTGAGCAACATCTACTTGGAGCGACTGCGTGCAATTTCTGGAACACCCGCTGTGCAGGAGCTGCAAAAACTGCAAGAAGGGGATGTGATTCACGGAAAGCCGCCCGTGCAGGCACTGCAAAAAGTGCAGAAAGGGTCTTCTTGCAGTTTTTGCAGTGCCCGCACCACCGGCATTGCAAAAAACGAGGCCCTGCCCGCCCACCTCGACCGCACCGCCTTCGCCCTGCGCAACCATGCCGCCGCCATCCGGCACTTTCGCCGCGCCACCGAAGAAACCGAGCGCCTAGCCGCCCTGTACCGCAGCAAGACCGAGGCGCACACCGCCGCCGCCCGCAAGTTGCTGCCGCCCGAAGGCTTTGCCGCCTGGCTTGCCGAACTTGAGCTTGAAGGAGATCGTCATGAATGACGACATCGAATCGGTGTACTACCGCCTGCGCCGCGCCGGGCTGGTGCTGCGCGTGGAGCGTGGCGCGCTGCGTGTTTCACCGCGCAACAGGGTCACGCCCGAATTGCAAGCGCTGATCGCCCAAAACCGCCAAGCCCTCATTGCCTACCTGCAAAGCCGCGCCGCCGATGCGCGACGCCTTGAGCTGATCAGCGCAGAAGACTTGCTCCGTCAATCCGAGCAAGCCGAAGCCGCCGCCATCGCCCTGATCGAGCGCATCCGGGCCGAAGTGCGCAGCCTGCCCTTTTGAACACCAGACCGAGAACAGACCGCGCCAGACCGAGACCACCACCTTCCACTTGAGAGACCCCACCATGTCCTTGACCCTGAGCGAATCCACCGCAACCTTTGAACTCCCCCCCCGCAGGCCCGCAGGCTGCACGCTGCACCCGCCTGATCGACTTGGGCGCCCAGCTCAGCGACTACCAAGGCGAGGCCAAAAGCGCCCGCAAGGTGCTGCTGACCTGGCGTCTGTCCGAGCTGCGCAGCGACGGAGAACCGTTCCAAGTGTCCCGCCGCTTCACCGCCTCCTTGCACGAAAAATCCGCCCTGCGCGCCTTCCTCAAAGCCTGGCGAGGCCGAGACTTCACCCCGGACGAATTGGCCGCATTCGACCTGAAGAAGCTACTCGGCGCGCCTGCCCTGCTGAACTTGACACCGACCCAGCGCAACGGACGCGACTATGTGGACATCGTGAGCGTGTCCCCGATCCCACGGGGGATGCCGCTGCCGCAGCCGCTGGGAGACAACGAGGGCTTGTTGTTCGACCTCAGCGACAGCAGCACGCACCACCACCTGCAAGACCTGTCTGAGCGCCTGCAAGAGCAGATCAAGGACTCACCCGAATGGCGCGCGCTGAATACCTCCGCCATCAGCGCCAGCAGGCCCGCAGCGCCAGCAGCACGAACTGCACCACCCCCTGCCCGGCTTGCCCCTGCTGCTGAGTTTGAAGCCGACGATATTCCCTTCTGAGAGGCCCGCCATGAGCCACCTATTTTTTGATGTTGAAACCCTGCCCGGCCAAACCGAAGCCGCCCGCGAACAAGCCAGAGCCGACACCAAGCCGCCCGGCACGCTCAAAAAGCCTGAGAGCATCGCCGCGTGGTGGGAGACCGAAGGCGAAGCCGCCATTGAAGCCACCTGGCGCAAGCAGGCCCTCGACCCGGCAGCAGGCGAGTTGTGCGCTATCGGCTTCGCCACCAGCGACGCCGCTGCCGTGTCCATCGTGCGTGCCCGCGTTGAGCCGGAAGCCGCCTTCCTGCGCCGTGCCATCGCCATGATCGACAAGGCCCTAGCCGACGCCGCCCCAGCGCTGCAATCGGACGGCACCCCTTGGCCGTTCGCTGAAAGCGCCTATTGCGTGGCGCATAACGCTGAGTTTGACCTGGGCTTCATCCGTGCCCGCTGCTGGGCAAACCGCGTGCGTGTGCCCCGCTGGCTTCCCAAACCCGGCAGCCGCGCCCCGCGCGATTTTGGCTGCTCGATGCTCCTGTTCGCAGGCTTCAGCGGGAAGATCGGCCTGGACAAGCTGTGCCGCGCGCTGGGAGTGCCCAGCCCCAAAGCAGACGGCACCACCGGCGCGGACGTGCTCGACTTGTGGCTTGCTGGCGAGCACGACAAACTGGCGCGCTACAACGCCGCAGACGTGACCGCCTGCGCCGCGTGTTGGTGGATCATGGCCGGGCTGGAGGCCGCAGCGTGAGCCGCGCGCCCGTGGTGATCGGGATCGACCCCGGCCTATCGGGTGCGCTTGCCGCGCTTGATGCAGAGGGGCGCGTGGTGGAGGTGCTGGACTTGCCGACGCTGGAGACTGGCAACGGACGCCGCTTATCAACGTGCTGGTGCTGCGTGAGCTGCTGCAAGCCCTGCCGCCCGTCCGTGCCGGCTGGGTCGAGAACGTGGCAGCCATGCCCACCGACAGCCGCGTGGCAGCCTTCGCCTTTGGCCGCAGCGTGGGCGCAATCGAGACCGCCTGCCTTCTGTCTGCCGTACCTGTCCAGCGCGTGACCCCGCAGGCGTGGAAGCGCGCCGCAGGGCTGCCTGCTGGCGTGCCGAAGGCTGCGAGCGTAGAGACGGCGCTGCGCCTGCTGCCGGGCTGCGCACCCTACCTGACCCGCGCCAAAGACCACGGACGCGCTGACGCGCTGCTGATTGCGCGTTACGGGCTGAGTGTGACATGACGCGACGTGAGGCCTACCGCGCCATGCACGCATGGGGACTCAATATTCCTGCGCGTGCGTGGTGCGACCCTGCCCTTGCCCGGCGCGATGTGGAGATGCGCGCACTACGCGCTGTCGGTGTACCTGTGCTCGACATTGCCGCGCGCTATGGCATCAGCCCCGGATACGCTCGCAAGTTGCTGGCCGGTATCTATCCCCGCGTGCCCATCCGCAAGCCACCGCGCCCACCCAGCAAGACGGCGCAACGCCGGGCAGAAGCACAGCGCCGGGCAATCGACAGGGCCATGACGCACGCATCCGCCCGAAGCCTGCGCTCCGTGGGTTACAGCACGCACCAGATTGCCCAGCGCATCGGCCTGAGTCAGCGCCAAGTGTGGCGCATCGTCAGGCATGTGCACATCCGCGAGTTACGAGGCCGCGCACGCCTACCTGACCGGCAGGGCAGGCCCGCCCTATGGCGCGACGCCCTAGCCGCCGCCGCTGAGGGCCGCGCCTGCCTACTGCCCGCCTACATGCTCACGCCAAAGTGAGGCCGCCCGTTCGCAGGATTCGCAACATTCGCAGGGGGTAGCGCAAGGCAATTGCTGCCCACCTGTCGCAAATGTCGCAGCTGTCGCAGGGGGTACCCCCCCTAAAAGGTACTCCCCAGCCACCTTCCGAACGGGTGCGAAACGGCGCGCAAAGCCGCATGTGTGCCCTTACGCAACATAGGCAACGCGCGCAACGCAACACCGCATCGCCCACAGTGAGCAGCCGCCCGGCAGCCACCGACCACCCCTGGGGGGATGCCAAAAGTTTGACGCCACCCCATCAAGACCGTGCGTGCCGTCAGATTTTTGCGCCGCAGAGTTTTGGAGGGGGGGTGTTCCTGATCTGTCGGCACCGAACCACACCCGCCGATACACTGCCCACCTGCTGGTGCTGTGCTGTTTCTGGGGTCTGACGCAGGGGGTAGCATCGCTCTGATGGGGGCATATTTGGGGGCATATTTGAAAATTGCTTTTTTATTTTTGAATCGAATCAATGGCTTAGGTGATTTGTTGGAGTGTGCCCCTGCCAAGTGGATTCAACAACTTAGCCCCGCCTAACCCGCGGGGCTTTGTTTTTTGTGCCAAATCTCACGCCTAAAGAGCGCTGAGGGCCTCCCCTCACCGAGAGGCCTTTTTGTTTCCCGCTGGATGTGCTTTCATTGAGCACGACATGTCGACTCAAAACCCATCTGCCATTCCGTCTCACATTCCGGATGCCCTGGATCTTGCTGAGCGTATCCGCCGTGGCGAGTGCGATGCTGCGGAGGTCTTGCAAAGCGCCATCGCGCGCTGTGATGCGGTCAATCCGCGAATCAATGCCGTCATCGCAGATTTGCGCGAGCACGCCAAGGCTGGGTTGAAGCACGCGCGCACCGGGGACGCCCCGTTTGCGGGTGTTCCGTTTCTGCTCAAGGACCTGAGCATGGATCTGGCCGGGTACGGTACCAGCCAAGGCAATGCTGCGTTGGCCCGCAGACCAGTGGCGCAGACCGACGCGGTCGTGCGGCGGTGGGAGCAGGCCGGGCTGTTGATTTTCGGCAAGACCAATACGCCGGAGCTGGGCTTGAAGGCCATCACCGAGCCGGTGGCGTTTGGGCCGACGCGCAATCCGTGGAATCTCGACCACACGCCCGGCGGCTCTTCTGGGGGTGCCGCGGCTGCGGTGGCTGCGGGTATTGTGCCGGCGGCGGCTGCGGGAGACGGCGGAGGGTCGATCCGTATTCCGGCGGCTTATTGCGGTTTGTTCGGGCTCAAACCTTCGCGTGGGCGGGTGAGTTGTGCGCCTCAGTTCGATGAGCAGTGGGAGGGGGCCGTCAGCACCCATGCGATTTCCCGCACGGTGCGCGACAGTGCGGCCCTGCTCGATGTCATCGCAGGCCCGGAGCCGGGCGATCCGTTCATCGTCCAGCCGCCGGCCCGGCCCTTTTCGCAGGAGCTGCAGGCGCCGACACAACGGCTGCGCATTGCACTGAGCACGGCTTCGCCCATCGGCGGCGCGGTCGATGCCGCCTGGTCGCGCGCCGCTTCGGATTGCGGGCAATTGCTGCAATCGCTGGGGCATCACGTCGAATGGATCGACCCCGTGGGCGACGGCATGCAACTAGCGCGCGATTACCTGACGATGTACTTCGGACAGGTGGCGGCGCAGTTGACCTGGTGGCAGCAGCAGGGCGTGCCCGCTTCGGCTTTCGAGACGGACACCCAGGCTCTGGGGTTGATCGGACGCGGCCTTGCGGCGGGCGACTATGCCCTGGCGCGTGCGCGCTGGAACAGCCCGATGCGCGCGCTGGGCCAGTTGTTCACGCGCTTCGATCTCTACCTCACACCCACCTGCGCGCAACCTCCGGCTCGCATCGGCGAGCTGGCGGCGCCAAGGTGGCAGCGCACGGCGTTGCAACTAATTCTGCGGTTCGGGCTCGGCGGGGTGTTGCGCCGCAGCGGTCTGGTGGAGCAACTCGCCTTCGACAATCTGCACCGCACCCCGTTCACCCAATTGGCCAACCTCACCGGCACGCCAGCGATGTCTGTTCCATGGGCCCTGGACGACAGCGGCTTGCCTATCGGCGTGCAGTTCGGCGCCGCCTGGGGGCGTGAAGACTTGCTGTTTCAACTGGCCACTCAACTGGAGCTGGAACGCCCCTGGGAACATTGGCGCCCACCAGTCTTTGCCGCATGAAAAGAAGGACGCCGCGGCGTCCTTCTTTGCCTACCGAGCGGCGTCAGGCCGACGCCAGTTGCAGGCGCGGCTTGATCAGCATCTTGCCAAATAGGCGGAAGTACACCTGAATGGTCTTGAGTTGCACGGCGATCAGGGGCGACATGAGCAGGTAATACATCCATGAGCCCGCGCTCACCAGCTTGGGCGTCACCAGACCGAAGCTGATGAAGAACATGCCGAACACGAAAAACGCCACGCCGGGGCAGATCAGCGCGAAGGCGCCAGCGTTGGACTTGGCGCCGCCGGCATAGTCGGCAAAGTAATTGAGCTTTTTCATCACCGCATAGCCGATCAGGCCGAAGATCACCTGTAGCGACACGACCACCGTGGTGAACAGCAGCAGATCCGTCGGATGGTTGATGTTGCCGAATTGATGCGACAGACCCATGGACCAGCGAATCCAGGTGATGCCCAGCAGAGTGAGAATGGGGATGACAATCCACAGACTGCCTGCGGCCTGCGGCTGAATGCCGTGGCGCAGGATAGCGTCGAACCCGAGCACGATCTTGATGAGCAGCAACAGAATGGCCGCACTGGCGAAAAAGATCGACAGCACCATGGCGATGGCGTTGATCTCGCGGTGATGGCTCATGGCGCCGGGTGCAGCCAGGCCCACGGCCACCATCGCCAGAGCGAAGATCGACACCATCGGCGCCAGCGAGTTGTTCTCGGCGAAGTCGAACTGCGCATGCACGAACAGCCGGGTGAAGTAAGCGCCGAGAATGCGCAGGGCATAGATGCCCACAGCGAGGAAGGCGGCAATTGCGCCCGGATACATCCACTCCACCACGCTCCACAAATTCGGCACGAACACAGCGCCGAGGACGAAGGCGACGTTGATGGTCATCGCCAGGGTCAGCGGCACGGCCATGAGGTTGATTTCGGCGTTGGAGGTCAGCAGCTTTTTGTAGGCGTCGGTCTGGCGGAATAATTTGAACTCGCGCAGATTCCACGCCAGCAGCCAGAAATGCAGCACGGCGAACAGGATGATCGCCGCCAGATCGATCCCGATCAGCGCCGAATTGAGCGCATTACCCCCGGCCGTGAGCGCGGGCCACAGGTGATTGAACGTCACCATCGGCGTATCCGGGTGCGGTAGCAGGAACATGGGATAGATAAAAAACGACACCGCAAGCCCACCGGCACCCAGTGCGGCGAGGAAGTACATCGGTGAATAGCGTTCTCGGAGGTTGTTGACCAGCATGGTGGTTCTCCTGGGAGAAAAAGGTGGGGAGATTGCGCAACGCGTGACATTCAGAATCTACGCGTTGCAAGACGTTACAAATACAGGGCGGAGTATATGAATTCAAGCCCTGCAATATTTGACGACACGCAATTTACACAAAATCCCTACCGGGAAATCAAGGAGTTTTGCCGTTGCCATGGGCCAGTCTGTGACTTTGGTCGCACTCTCAGCCCGGGAAAAAAACCTCACTCACCCAGAGAGGCGTGCCGCCGTAAACGAAGGACGAACGCCGCGACCACAGCGCGTCCTCGCTGGCCCACCCGTTGCAGCGCGCCAGCCGCAGCAAGGGATGAGCCGCCGACAAACGCTTGACCCGCATGGCGCTGCGCCGGGTCTGCGGGCGCGTGAACACCGCATCCCCCACCGGCTTGACGCCCAGATGCCGCAGCAGCCGCCACGGCCCGCGCAGCGCGGACAGCGCGCACACGCTATGCCCCAACACCCGCGGCACGCCGTCGGCCACCAGCAGCACGTCGCGGCGCCAGACCTTGCGGCCTTGCGGCAGGCCGAGCAGCGGATATTCATCGCGCAGGGCGCGCGCCGGGCCTTGCCGCAGCAGCCGCAACTCCAAGCGTGCGCTGCTGCGCCGCAAACGCTGGGTGAGCGAGCCCGAATCAGTCAGCCAGCTCTCGATGCCGCTGCGCCGCGCGGCGGGCAACGCGGGCGGCCAACACTCAGCGGCAGGGGCGGAAATACGGCGGATGCGGTGCAGGGCCATGAATGGATCGCGCAAATACGTCAGTATCGCGCACGCCCTGCGGTAAACCTTTCAGCCGACATGCTTGGCGAAAAAGGCCAGCGCCCGCTCGCGCGCCAGCTGGGCAGCGGCTGCATCAAAGCTGGCGCGCGCATCGCAGTTGAAACCGTGGTCGGCTTCGTACACATAGAACTCGGCTTGAGGGTTGGCCGCGCGCACGGCTTCGCGATCGGCCTCTGAGATGTGGGCATCGCGCAAGCCGTAGTGAAACTGCAGCGGCGTCTGGGTTTTTTCGCCCACCAGCTGCACATTTCGGCCGCCGTAATAGCTCACTGCGGGAAGGCCATCCCGAATGGCCGTGAGGTAGGCAATGGTGCCGCCCCAGCAGTAGCCCACCACGCCGACCTTGCCTGCGGTGGCCACGGCCTTGGCTGCGGCCTGCACCGAGGCGTGAGCGCGGTCGAAACCCAGCGCGGAAACGAGGGCGATGCCTTTTTCCATGCCGGCTTGGTCGTAGCCGAGTTCGACGTTTTTCTCCACACTGTCAAAAACGGCCGGCGCAATGGCGAGATAGCCCGCCGCCGCATAGCCATCGGCCACGCTGCGGATGTGCGCATTGACGCCAAAAATTTCCTGGACGACAACGATGCCGCCCTTGGGTTTGCCAGTAGGCTCGGCCACATATGCGCCGATGGTCTGGCCGTCGGCGGTGTGCAGGGTGAGGGTTTTATGGGTCATTCGAAGCTCCTTCGAGGGGTTTTCAGGGGTTGGAACCAGCATAGATTGTGCGGCGTTGGCGCTGAACTTGCCGCTCCGGCCAGCTTGCCCCGGCGCCCTGATCGGCCATGGTCACAGCAGTTGCACGCCGTCGAGATGCGTGGCAACGCTCTGGCGTGCCATTTCCACCAGATCTCGCACATAAGGCCGCTGCGCCAGGTCTCGCGGCACCGTGGCGTGCAATTCGCTCCACAGCCCGCGCGGGCCGATGCGGCGGGCCTGCACATAACCACTGTCCAGCGAGGGTTTGAGCGCCCAGTTGGGCAGCGCTGCGACGCCGCGCCTGCTGGCGACGAGTTGCAGGATGGCGATGGTGAGTTCCGCCGTGCGGCGCGGCAGGCTGATGCCCGCAGGCTGCAGCACCTCGCGGATGAGGTCGATACGCTCATCCGGCGCGGGGTAGGTGATCAGCGTCTCGCCCTGAAGATCGACGGCGCGCACGCTGCGCTTCGCACACAGGGCATGGCCAGGTGGCAGCGCCAGCAGAATTTCAAAGCGAAACAGCGGCAGCGAGGCCCACTGCCGCCCCGGCGGGCGCAGCGCGCCGATCACCACATCGGCCTTATCCTTGCTCAGCAGCGTGAGCGGATCGCGGTGAAAGCCCGAGACCAGATCGACCTCGACATCGGGCCAGCGCTGACGAAAGGCGTCGAGCACCGGCATCAGCCATTCGAAGCAAGTGTGGCATTCGAGAACCACCCGCAGGGTGCCGCGGGTATCGCCCTGAATACGCTGCAAGTCTTGCTCGGCGGCCTGCTGCGCCTCGCGCATCTGCCGCGCCAGCGCCAGCAGACGCTCGCCCGCCGGGGTGAAGCGCAGGCCGCGCACGTCGCGCAGCAGCAGCGGCATGCCGTAGTGACCCTCCAGCGCGCGCAACTGGTGCGACAGCGCCGACGGCGTGAGATGCACGGCCTCGGCCGCGGCGTTGATGCGACCGGTTTCGGCGATGGCGATAAGAGAGCGCAGATGGCGAAGTTCGAGCATGGCAGTCACAAGCTGAATGAAATTCAGCATAACCTAAAAATTCGTCGCTTGATTCAATCGAGCCCGATGCGCAAACTGCCGCCTGCATTCAATTCATCTTGGAGTAACGGCATGACCACCACACACATCCTGGGCTATCCGCGCATCGGCCCGCAACGCGAACTGAAGTTCGCCCTCGAAAATTTCTGGCAGGGCAAGAGTTCGGTTTCTGAGCTGCAGGCCACCGCGGCGCAACTGCGAGCCGCGAACTGGGCCAAACAACGAGATGCCGGATTGCGCTTTGCCGCGGTCGGCGACTTCACCCTGTACGACCACATGCTCGATACCGCCGCGCTGCTCGGCGCACTGCCCGCGCGCTTCGGCTTCGATACCCGCACACTCGGTCTGGAGCAGTACTTCGCGCTGGCCCGCGGCAATGCGGCGCAGCCCGCGATGGAGATGACCAAGTGGTTCGACACCAACTATCACTACCTCGTCCCCGAACTCGACTCCGCCACGACGTTTGACGGCGGTTTTGATGCGCTGTTCGACCGCGTGCGCGAAGCGCAAGAGGCCGGACATGCGCCCAAACCGGTGCTGATCGGGCCGCTGACTTTTCTGTGGCTCTCCAAATCGCATCAGCCCGGCTTCGACCGCCTGAGCCTGGCGTCCGCGCTGTCGCGCGCCTACGCCCGGGTGCTGGCCCGGCTGGCCGAGCTGGGGGTGGAATGGGTGCAGCTTGACGAACCCGCGCTCACCCTCGATCTCGACAGATCCTGGCGCGACTTGCTGCCCACGCTCTACGCCGCGCTGCCCGCGCAGGCCGGGGCGCTGCGCCCCAAGTTGCTGCTGAGCACCTACTTCGAGTCGATCAGCTTCGCCCCGGCCACGCTGGCGGGCCTGCCGGTCGATGGCGTGCATCTCGATCTGGTGCGCGCGCCGCAGCAGATCGACCTCTGGCGCGAGGCGCTGCCGCCGCAGTGGGTGCTGTCTGCGGGCATCATCGACGGTCGCAATGTGTGGCGCAGCGACCTGGCCGCTGCGCTGCGCGTCTTGCGGCCGCTGCACGCCGCGCTGGGCGAGCGGCTGTGGATCGCGCCTTCTTGTTCGCTGCTGCATGTGCCCGTCAGTCTGGCAGCAGAACACGGCGCGGGCGCGCGGCTCAACCCCGAAGTGCGTCCCTGGCTAGCCTTTGCGGAAGAGAAGCTCGAGGAACTGCGCGTGCTCGCCACGGCGCTCGATCAGGGCGAAGACGCGGTGCGCGACGCGCTGCAAGCCAACGCCGAGGCGCTGGCGTCGCGCCGCAACTGTCCGCGTGTGACCCTGCCGCAAGTGCGCCGCCGCGTGGAGGCGCTCAGCGAGACCGACGCCCGGCGCAGCGCGCCCTATGCCCAGCGCATCGCCGCGCAGCACGCGCGACTGAACCTGCCGCCGTTGCCCACGACCACCATCGGCTCCTTCCCGCAGACCGCCGAAATTCGCGCTGCCCGCGCCGCCTGGCGCCGCGGCGAACTGCGGCATACCGACTATCTGCAGAAAATGCGCGAAGAGATCGCCGCCGTCATCCGCAAACAGGAAGACATCGGCCTGGACGTGCTGGTGCATGGCGAGGCCGAACGCAACGACATGGTGGAATTTTTCGGCGAACAGCTCTGGGGCTACACCTTCAGCGCGGGCGGCTGGGTGCAGAGCTATGGTTCGCGCTGCGTCAAGCCGCCCATCATCTGGGGCGATGTGTGGCGGCCCGAGCCGATGACGGTGGATACCGCGCGGCACGCGCAGGCACTCACCCCGCGGCCGGTCAAGGGCATGCTCACCGGGCCGATCACCCTGTTGCAATGGAGCTTCGTGCGCGACGATCTCCCGCGCGATCAGGTGGCGCTGCAACTCGCGCTGGCGGTGCGCGACGAGGTGAGCGATCTGCAGAACGCGGGCATTGCCATCATCCAGATCGACGAACCCGCCTTCCGCGAGGGCCTGCCGCTCAAGCGCGACAACTGGCCGCAGTACCTGAGCTGGGCGGTGCGAGCGTTCGGCGTGTCGACTGGCGTGGCGCGCGATGACACGCAGATTCACACCCATATGTGCTACTCGGAGTTCAACGACATTCTGCCGTCCATCGCGGCGATGGACGCCGACGTCATCACCATCGAAACCTCGCGCTCGAATATGGAACTGCTCGACGGCTTCGGCGCCTTCGCCTACCCGAACGATATCGGCCCCGGCGTGTACGACATTCATTCGCCCCGCGTGCCTTCGGCGGCCGACATGGCCCGACTGCTGCGCCGCGCCGCGCAGCTCATCGCGCCCGAACGACTTTGGGTCAACCCGGACTGCGGCCTCAAAACCCGCGCCTGGCCGGAGACCGAAGCGGCGCTGCGGCACATGGTTCAAGCGGCACGCGATCTGCGCCATGAATTGCAGACGCACGGCCGCATCGCCCCGCCGCCTAGCGTTGCCGCAGAAGTTCCGGTCAGCGCCCACAGCACCTGCTGCGCGCACGACTGCGCTTGAGGCGCATAGCCTCGAGGCTATGAAGTTGGCGTGAAGCTGCAACGCACAGCGGGCAGATGAAACCCTGTCAAGGAGAAAAGCAGGAAAGCGCATGACAATTCGGTTTACAGTGTGAAAAATGCCCGTTTTCCCAGGGCAAAACCGTCTGAGAGCCCATGTTGCCTTCCGAAATTTTCCAGTCCTGCATCGATGACGCCATTGCCCGCTCGGACGAGTTGATGCGCTCGGTCGTGCGCCAGGTCATCGAGGCGCTGGAACAGCAGGCCGAAGCGGCGGGCAACGGGCGGGATCGGCAGCAGTTCTCCGACATGAGTCACGCGCTGCGGCAGAACGAAGGTCGACTGATCCAGGCCTTCGTCGAGCGCTTTCATCAGGTGCTCGACGAAGAAATTCTCGGCCAGAAGCCGGTCACGCGGCGCGAACTGCAGCTCGAGGCGCTCAGTCTGGTCGATGAATCCGATCTCGAGGAAGGGGTGGAAGTCTCGCGCCTCACGCACATGCTCGAATCCGAAGCCCAGTGGGAGGTGCGCGATCTGGGCGCGCGGCTCGACAGCCTGCGCGCGGGCGAACACGCCGCGCCGCAGACCAACCCGCTGCGGCCCGAGGTGTTCAGCAAATCGCTGCACCACGCGCTCGGCGTGGTCGATCTCGACGCGGAAGAGCGCCTGGGGCTGCTGCGAGCTTTCGGCAAGGGCATGTCGGCCGCACTCAAAGACACCTACTCGCTCTACAACAAACGTCTGGCTGAACTGCAGGTCGAGCCTGCGCAATACCGTCAGCAGCGCCGCGCGCCCGCACGCAGCGCCGCCGCCACAGCGGTGGACGAGCAGGCGCTGGTCAACGCCGCGCAAACCGGCGCGGAGCTGCATCTGGACGCCTTGCAGCAATTGCTCGCCGGGCGTTTCGCTGCGGCGCCATCGGGCGCGCCGGACGGAGGCCAAAGCAGCTTTGCGTCCTCCGGCTTCGGCCCCACCGGCCCGACTGGCCCTGCGGCTTCGGGCTTCGGCCCCTCGGTGTTCGGTCAGGCGTATGGCCTCAACCCGCAGTTGCGCGATGCGCTCGATCGTCTGCTGCTGACCGACCGTTTGGGGCTGCGCGAGGTGAACTGGCGCGACGAGCCCGCCGCCTCCGCCGCGACGGTGAACCTCATCGAGCAGCATCGGCAAAGCCTCTACGAGGTCGCCAACCGGCCGCTGGAGCGGCTCACCATCGACGTGGTCTCGCTGCTGTTCGATCACATCCTGGCCGACCCCAAGCTGCTGCCTGCGGTCAAAGCTCAGTTGGCGCGGCTGCAAATCCCGGTGCTGCGTCTGGGTCTGCGCGACGCCAGCCTGTTTTCCTCGCGCAATCACCCGACGCGCAAACTGCTCAACCGCGTGGCCGAATACAGCGCGGGTTTTTCCAGCGTGGAAGAGCCCGCGGCCCAGCGCTTCCTGCCGTTTCTGTCGCGCATGGTCGAGGCCGTGGTCAACGCCGAGGAAGACGACGCCACGGTGTTCGAGCAACAACTCGCCGATCTGCAGCGCCATATCGCCGAGAGCGCCGCCGCGGTGGAGCAGCAACAGGCCGATGCGGTCGATGCGCTGCGCCGCGCCGAGTTCCGCAGCCTGCTGCACGGCGCGCTGTACCGGCATCTGCACGAGGTGTTCGCCCGGCTGCACACCCATCCCCAGTTGCGCGAATTCATGCTCGAGCATTGGTCCACGGTGCTGGCCGAATCCGTGCTGCGCTTTGGGGAAGATGCCGAGATCACCCAGACCTACAAGCAGACCGCCAGCGATCTGATCTGGAGCGTGCAGCCCAAGACCGCCGAAGCGGATCGCAAGGCGCTGCTCAAACTGCTGCCCACGCTGGTGCAACGGCTGGGCCAAGGCCTCGACCTGATTTCCTTGCCCACCGACAAACGCCAGGAGTTCATGTCCTGGCTGATGGACGCCCAGGCGCAGGCCATACGCGGTCAGGGCGAGGCGCAGCAGGCCACCTCGCGCGACGACGCCCTGCTGCTGCAGCGCGAATGGTCGCGGCTGCTGCACCCGCAGACCAATGCGGCGGCGGCCGCCGCCATGCCCGAAGCGCTGGTGCGTAACGAAGAAAAACTCACCAGCGGGCTGATCGAAGCCAGCGACGTGCCCGCCGAGTCGCAACCCATCGCGGCGGAGGCGGCCGATTCGCAGCAAGGCCCGGCCAGCGTGCCGCCAGGCGAGCCTGCGCTGCTCTCGCCCTCCGCGCTGCTCTCACCCTCCGAAGTGGCGGGGCTGATCGCCTCGCTCGACATCGGCACCTGGGTGCAGTTGCAGATTCAGGGGCGCAACGCGCGTGCGCAACTGACCTGGCGCAGTCCGCAAGGGCTGTTTTATATGTTCTCCAGCAAGGTGGGCGGCCGGGCGCATTCCATGACCCGCCGCGCGCTGGAGCGCATGGCCGCGCAGGGCCTCATCCTGCCGCTGGAAGCGCAGGGTCTGATGGATCGCGCCATGCAGGGCGTGGCCGAGCAATTGCGCGAACGCCAGTCTGGCGAATCCGGCTGAACCGGCCTGGCCTGAGACCGCGGGCGCGCTGCGTTTACACCTGAAAACACGGCGCTTCGGCTCACTTCGTTATATTTCGTGAAACATCGCGTTGAGCGCACAGTTGCGCTCGATCCGCCTGTTCTCGAATATCTACCAAGGAGCCATTGATGCATCGTCGTATTCTGTTGAAACTCTCCCTCGCAACCACCATCGGCCTGGGCGGCATGACGGTCGCCTCGGCGGCCGAGCCGGTTTTGTCGGTGGCCTATGCCGGCTCGATGGGCGCCTTGATGGATAAGGCGCTCGGCCCGGCCATCGCCAAGCAGGCCAAGGTGCAGTATCAGGGTCAGGGCGCCGGAGCGTTCGGCCTGGCGCACCTGATCGCGGCCAAGCAGATCAACCCCGATGTGTTCGTCTCCATCACTCCCGGCCCCATCGAGGTGCTGCAAAAAGCCGGGTTGATCGACACCGCCGTGCCGGTGGCCAGTACGCAGATGGTGATTGCCTACAGCGACAAGAGCAAGTTCGCTGCCGACTTCAAGGCCGCTGCCGCCGGGAAGATGCCCTGGTACGAAGTGCTCGAAAAACCGGGCCTGCACTTTGGCCGCACCGACCCGAAAACCGACCCGCAGGGCCGCAATATCGTGTTCACCATGCTGCTGGCGCAAGAGTTTTACAAGCAGCCGGGACTGGCCGACAAGATTCTGGGCAAGGTCGAAAACGAGCAGCAAATTTTCACCGAGCCCTCGCTGCTCTCGCGCCTGGAGTCGGGCCAGCTCGACGCCACTTCGGGCTATTTGAGCGCGGTGATTTCGCACAAGCTGCCCTACATCAAGCTGCCCGCAGAGATCAATCTCAGCGATCCCGCCATGATCGAAAAGTGGTACAGCAAGGTGCATTTCGACATCAAGCTCCCCAACGGCAAGACCGACACCCTGTCCACCCAGCCGTTGGTGTTTTATGCCGCGGTGCTGAAAAACGCGCCCAATCCCAAGGCGGGCGCGGCTTTCGTCAAGTTGATGACCAGCGCCGAGGGCCAGGCCTTGTTCAAACAATACGGCTATAGCGCCCCCAAGGGCGGCGATCTCCATCCGGCTCATTGACTCGTGTTCTGAGCTTCGGGCTGCGACGACAATGACGGCATGACCCTGACCCCGCTGGACACCGCCGCAGCCCCGTTCTTTGCGCCGCACGCCAAGCAGGCGCCCGCGCGACGCGCGTGGATCGTGGCGGGCGCCGGGCTGGCCGGGCTGCTGTTTCTCAGTCTGCCCTTTGCCGGGCTGTTCATCAGCACGCCGTGGCAGACGCTGCATCTGCAGCAAGGCGACCTGGGCTCGCTCTGGGTGTCGGTGAGCTACAGCCTGATCGCCGTGGCCATCGTGGTGATGTTTGCCACGCCGGTGGCCTGGTGGCTGGCCCGGCACGACTTTCGCGGCAAGTGGATCATGGAGATGTTGGTGCTGCTGCCGCTGCTCACGCCGCCGCTGGCCATGGGCCTGTTGCTGTCGATGAGTTACGGGCCGTACAGCTGGATCGGCCAGCCGCTGAATCATCTCGGCCTCAGTCTCACCAACACGCCCTCGGCCTTTTTGCTGGCGCAGGTCTATGGCAGCGCGCCGTATTTCATCGTCGCCGCGCGCTCGGCGTTTGAGGGGGTGCCGCGCGAGCTTGAGCAGATTTCGCTCACTCTGGGGCAGTCGCCCTGGCGCACTTTCTGGCGCATTACCGTGCCGCTTTCGGGGCTGGGTCTGGCCGCAGGGGTGGCGCTGGCCTGGGTGCGGGCATTGGGTGAGTTCGGCATTGTGCTGATCGTGGCGTATTACCCGCAGGGCATTCCGGTGAAGCTGTGGGTCAACCTGCAAGACACCGGCCTGCCCGCGGTGTACCCGCTGCTCTGGCTGTTCTTCCTCATCGGCCTGCCCCTGCCCCTGTTGCTCGGCGCGCTGTCGCGGCGCGGGCCGCGCGGCGGCTGAACCTTGCCTGAGCCTTGCCTGAACCCACTGCCGGACATCATGCCCTCGCCCGCCAGCCTGCACGTCAATATCCAGATCCGCCAGCCGATCACGCTCGACGTCGATTTCGAGGTGCACGGCTTCACCGCTCTGCTCGGCTCCAGCGGCGAAGGCAAGTCCACGGTGCTGAAGGCGCTGGCGGGGCTCATTCCCAGCCAGGGCCCGCCTTTCGGCGCCCTGCCGCCGCAGCGTCGGCCCGTGGGCTATCTGCCGCAGGGGTATGCGCTGTTTCCGCATTTGCGCGCCTGGGAGAACGTGGCCTATGCGCTGGGCGGGGCGCTGGGCTCTCAGCGGCAGGCGGCCGTCAAGTTATTGCAGTCGGTCGGGCTGGCGCAGCAGACCGAGCTGCGCCCCGCCCAGCTTTCGGGCGGACAGCAGCAGCGCGTGGCGCTGGCCCGGGCGCTGGCGCGGCAGCCGCAGGTGCTGTTGCTCGACGAGCCCACTTCGGCGCTCGATGCCAGCACCCGCGACGACATCATGGCCGAGCTGGTGTCGCGCATGCACCAGCTCTCCATGCCGGCGCTGGCCGCCACGCACGATGCCAGCCTGGCGGCCATGTCGGACTGGGTGGTGCTGCTCTCGGGTCGGCAGGTCATTCAGCAGGGGCCGCCTGCCGAGGTGTTTGCGCATCCGGCCAATCAGTCGGCTGCGGCGCTGCTGGGCGTGCGCAACCGCTTTACCGCGCGGGTGCTGCGCCACGCGGTTGAGCGCGGGCTGACGCTGTTGCAGTGGGAAGAAGGCGGGCTGCCGCTGTGGGCGCCCTTGATGGCGTCGAGCGAGATCGGCGGCTTGGTGGACTGGGCCGTGTCGCCCGACGAGGTGCGTCTGCCCCCGCTCAAACCGGGCCAGTCCGCCGATCTGGAAAACCCGGTCTCAGGCCAGATCGAGCACCTGGTGGTTCAGGGCGCGAGCGCAACTCTGGCCATGCGCTGCGGCGACGCCCGGCTGTGGCTGCGCGCCCCGCTGCGGCTGATTGCCCACCACGGCCTGCGCGCGGGCGCGCCCGTGGTGGCGCATCTGCGCGCCGAGCATCTGATGTGCTGGCCGCACTGAAGCGCTTCCTGAAGCCTCACTCGCGCAGCAGCTTTTGCAGCACGTCGAGGTCGGGCTGAATGGCCCTGAGCGCCTTGCGTTCCATGCGCCGGTAGATCGACAGCACCTCGCGCCCCAGCGGGGTGAGCTGCGCACCGCCTCCGCCCGCGCCTCCCTTGGAGGCTTCGACCAACGGCTCTTTGTAAGCCTGATTGACGCTGTGAATCAGCAGCCAGGCGCGGCGGTAACTCATGTCGAGCGCCCGCCCGGCGGCTGAAATCGAGCCAGTGCGCTCCAGCGCTTCGAGCAGCGCGGCCTTGCCGGGCCCGAGCGCCGTGCCTTGTTTGATCTGCAAGCGCACCCTCGCCGTATCCGCGGGTGGCAGGGGCGCTTTGTCGTCTGCTGTGCCGTTCTCGTTCATGCATATAGCGTAGCGCTTCGCCGACGCCTACGGTTCAGTGCTGAACACGTGCAGCGGGCAGCCCATCCGGTACCGCTGCCAGAGTCTGCACCACATCGAGCCCGTAGCGGTCGCCCATGCCGAGTTCGACCTGCAGCGGCAGGCCATCGCTTTGCCGCAGCCAGATGCGCAAAGTGGCACTGCTCTGCGCGCTGTGAGCGTCGAGCAGAGTGCACGCCACCTCCTGGCCCTGCCATTTCAACGTGATGCGCTGCGGCGTGATGTGAGCCGTCTGCACCTTGTCATTGATGAGCAAGGGCACGGTGAAGGCGCGGGTAGGCAGCGGGCGCTGCAGATACCCCCAGCTCAGCGTCAGCGGATCGGTGAGCCCGGGCGGCGCGGGCTGCGTCGTTGCCGTCGATTCCGCCGGCGCTGACGCCGCCTCACCGGCAGTCGTCACTTGCATACGCCCATGCTCGATCTGCATCAGCGTGGCCGGGCTATCCCCCCGCTGATTGCTGGCCGAAAGCAGCTCGGGCCTGCCGTCGCGCACTTCTCCGCTTGCACCGCGCACCCAGTGCAGCCGACGCAGCAGCACGGCAAGCGCGCCCCGCGGCGTGAGGGTGCTGTCGATGCGGTAGGCGCCGTTGCCCTGCGCAGGCCAGCTCACCTGGTCTTGCGCGGTGGCCACGCCCTCCTGTCCGCCCAGCCCGCCGAGCAAGACCAGCCATTGCGCGCCGCGAGAGTCTTTGCCTTGACCGTCATTTTTCAGAGTGACGCGCCATTCGGCCTGGAAATGGACGAATTCCGGGACCGGTTGCGCGTTAACGGAAGGCATTGGCTGCACCACGAATGCAAACAACAGCCCGGCGATCACTTTGTGGTCGCGCCAAATGGAGAGAAAGCTCCTGCGTTTGATCGATTTGATGAACATGGATGGTTAACGAAAACTCAGGCGCGATGTTGACACGCCGAAGCAAGGTCACTTGATCGGCAACAGGTTTTGCCACACTTTGACACATCAAATTTCACTGATCTTTCGTATTCTGCTGTACTGAACGCTCGAGATAGATGGTTGTTGCTTTGTCGTTTTTCTTTTCTCGAAGCAGCCCTGCACCCTCAGTCTGTGCCACCATTTCATGAGCCCCGCTTCTGCTAGATCACCCCACAAAAACCTGCCTGTACAACCGGCCGATCAACTATCCATTGGAACGGAGGATTTGAACCGCGCTCCCGGCGGAATCCACCCGCGGACTGTGTTCATTTTGCTGCTGGCGTTAGGGATCGGCGTCGCGGCAGAGTTGATTGCACAACTGCTCATGGCGCTGATCGGGCTCGTCACACACCTTAGCTTCCAGGGCCGCATCGGCTGGAGTCTGGTAAGCCCAACGGACACCGTACTGGGCGCTTGGATCATTGGCGTACCCATCATCGGCGGCCTCATCGTAGGCGTCATGGCGCGATATGGATCTGCCGCTATTCGCGGCCATGGCATCCCGGAGGCCATGGAACAGGTGTTGGTCAATCGCAGCCGCATTTCGCTGCGCGTGCTCTTTCTCAAACCCCTGTCAGCGGCTATTTCCATTGGCACTGGCGGACCATTTGGCGCCGAAGGGCCGATCATTGCCACCGGCGGCGCCTTGGGTTCGGTGGTGGGCCAATGGATCTCCATCACCCCCAACGAGCGCAAGGTCCTGTTGGTCGCAGGCGCCGGCGATCGAATTGCTGCTGTTCGAGTTCAGCCCAGCCGCGTTGCTGCCGGTGCTGGCCGCCTGCGTTTCTGCTGAAATCGTGCGCACGCTGTTCGTAGGCGCTACGCCGTTTTTTGTCATGCCCCCGCTGGCTTGGCCGCAAGCCCCAGCCTTACTGGCCTGCGTACCCCTTGGGGCTGTGGTCGGACTTGCAGCCGTGCTTGTTACCCAAGGCGTCTATGCGGTGGAAGATGCGTTCGATCATTTGCCAGTCCACTGGATGTGGTGGCCTGCCATAGGCGCGGTGGCAGTAGGCCTGATTGGTTGGTGGCAACCAAGAACCTTGGGCGTGGGATACGGCAACATCACGGACGCACTTTCAGGCAATCTCCTCGGTCCTGCACTTTGGCTGCTCGGTGCGGCCAAGTTGGTTTCGTGGACCATCGCGTTGGGTAGTGGAACCTCTGGGGGCACGCTGGCTCCGTTAATGACCATAGGCGCCTGCCTGGGCGCGGCTCTGGGTCATATCAGCGCTGTCATGTTCCCGCAACTCGGCCTGAGCCCAAACCTGGCAGCTCTAGTGGGAATGGCCGCCATTTTCGCGGGTTCTTCCCGCGCCCTTTTTATGTCAGTGATATTTGCTCTAGAAACCACTTGGCAGGTAGCAGGGCTGCTCCCACTTCTCATTGGTTGCGGCACGGCTTTTCTCGTATCCAGTCTGCTGATGCGTCAAACCATCATGACGGAGAAAATCAGCCGCCGCGGGCTGCACGTACCCCATTCGTACCAAGCCGATCCACTGACTCAGGCCCGCGTGAGCGACTATGCCAGCCTCAAGCCGGTCACATTACTGGCAACGCAAAGTGTGGCCGAAGTGCGGGCTTGGTTGGACACTCACGCGCCGGGAAGTTATCACCAAGGCTACGCCGTCGTCGATGCAAACGGCGCGGCCCTTGGCGTGATCACGCGCAAAAGTTTGTATGGCGCTGACATTGATGCCACGCAGCAATTGGGAAGCTTAGTCAGAGACCCCGCCGTTTGCGTGAACATGGAAACCACCCTTGCTGAGGCCATCTTGAAACTCTCGGCCCATGACATAGGACGGCTTCCTGTGATAGCGAGTGATGGCTCTGGTCGGGTCGTTGGCATGCTCACGCGAAGCGACATCCTTGCCCTGTGGCGCGAGCGACTATTGGACCAGTTTCAGCGAGGACGTTGAGCCGTGGCCGAGTAGATCTCGACGGATTCGCTGCAGCCCTGAGGCAATCAGATCAAGTTACTTACCTGTTTAGCCGATATTGGTGCAACGCGCCGCCTCATGCTGGCGGTGCCCCTCTACCTCTATTTGCTGGTTGAGTTTCAACGCACAAGGCGCTGTGTCCCTAATCCTTGGCGTAAATCCCCGATCCTTGGTCTCGGGCAGGAAGAACAGGCCGATGACAAAGGTGCCCACGGCCTATGACACGGCCATCTGGTGCAGGCACCTTGCCTGAGCTGCAAGCCGGAGCTGCCCGCAAAAACAGCGTAAAACCAGCTCAATCCAGCAAATCGAAAGCTATCTGTTCCACTTGGAGAAATTCGCGGGTAAAGCCTGCCACCGCACGGTAGAACCGCGCCGCGTGATCGCCCTCGATGGCCTCGCACATCTGGACGCCCCAGGGCTGAATGTGGCGCTGGAACAGATCGCGCTGCCGCGTCAGGTTGCACACCGCAGGGTCGTCCCCCGCAATGAGATAGCGCATGGTTTCGGCGAGGATGGCGAAGTGGTCTTCGCTTTCCCCCAAGTCGATGCGGCGGGCCAGCCCGATGTCCTGCAAATCCGCACGCAGCCGGGCCAGCGGTTTTTCGTGCAGCGCGCCGGCCAGGTAAAACGAGCCATAGACATACACCGCAGGCTGCCCCGTGCCGCCGAACAGGATTTCGAATTCATCCCGAACCTCTTCGGGTGTCACCGCGGCGGCAGTGTTCAGCAAATTGCTCCAGGCCAAGTGCAGCGCGCTTTGGTCAGCATTTTCGACCGCCAACATGCTCGCCAGTTGCGACAGCACTGGTTGCGAGGGCGGCGCGATGAACAGCAGCGCAAGCAATCCCCAGAGATCGGCGCGGGCGGCGTCTTCATCGCTGCCGGGCGCGGCCAGCTCCACATCAGGGTGTTGCATCGACAGAGGTTGCAGCATGGCGATCAGGGCAGGTCGTGAATGGTGGTGTCGGCGCGGGTATGCATGTCGATCACCCGGCAGTCGCTGCACATTTTCAGCCGATTGGCTGCGTCGCCCGCGAAGGCCGGATGACCAGAGAGCTTGACCACCATTTGCTCGATGGCCTGCACCGTACCGAAGGGCTTGCCGCAGCGCACGCAGCGCCAGGGCTGGGCTTCGTTGAGCACCTGTGGCGCGCTGCGCTGAGGCCCCCAAAGCAGACGCGGCTCCAGACGAATGGCGTCTTCCGGGCAGGTCTTGACGCACAAGCCGCACTGCACGCAGTTCTTTTCGATGAAACGCAGTTGCGGCGCCTGGGGGTTGTCGGCCAACGCCCCCGCAGGACAGGCGCCGACACAACTCAGGCACAGGGTGCAGCGGCTGGCGTCCACCCGGATGGCGCCAAGGGGAGAACCCGCGCCATGCGGCAGGGGGATGACGGCCGCGCCCGACGCCACCTCTTGCGCGGGCGCATGGCGGATCAGATGGTCGAGCGCGAGATCGAGCGTGCCGCGCTTCTGCGGTAGGGCGGCGAACTGCGCCTGGATGCTGGGAACCGCACCTGTTGGTCGCGGTGGCGCCAGCAAGGCATCGAGTTCTCGCGCATCGGCAGTCTGCAGCAGACGCAGCCGTGCCCCGCGATAACCCATGCCGTGCAGCAGGGTTTCGGTGAGCTGCATCTGGCCTTGGAGGGCATGGAGGTAGGCCGGGGCTTCAGTGTTGTCGGACAAGACCAGAATCTCTGCCGCGCCCCAGGAAAATGCGGACAGCCAAAGCTCCATGCCCACCGAGGCGATATGCCACAGCGGCACCGCAATAACGTGGGCGGGCAGGCCGCGAACGCGGGGATCTGCCGCAGCGAGCCGACCAAGCTGCCCGATGAGTTCCGCACCCGCCTCTTGGCTGTGGAACAGCAGCGCAGGCCGCTTCAGCCCGGCGCGCTGCGCGGTGAGCAGCAGGGTACGCAGCCGTGCGCCAATTTCCGGTGCGCGCGGGTAGGCATAGGTGAGCGCCCCGGTGGGACACACCGTGGTGCAGGCGCCGCAGCCGACGCATAGATGCGGGTCGATCTCGATCTGCTCGACGAAGGGCTTTTTTTGCGCGGCGGTGGGTAGGATGGAATCGGCCTCGGCGATGGGGGGTGTCTGGTCAGGTCGCAAGCGGGCGCGGCTGTGCACGGCCTGCGCGGAGCAGATGTCGATACAGGCGTGGCAACCCAGCAGGGTGTTACGGGAGTGCGCGCAGAGCTTGGCGTCATACTGAAAAAACCGGGGCTTGTCGAAGCTGCCCTTCAGATCGCGCAGTTCAGTCGCGGCGCGCACTAGCGCCAGCGGGTCGGAGCCCGGGACGTAATAGCCCTGCGGCGGCTGATGCAGCGACAGGCTGGGCTGCGGCTGCAGATCGAGCACCAGATCGACTTGCAGCGTGTCCGCCCGCGGGCCGCGGTTGAAGTCGATGGCGCCGATGGCGCCGCAGGCCTGCACACAATCGCGATGCCCGGTGCAGCGTTGCAGGTCGATCTGGTAGTCCAGTCCGATCGCGCCCTCGGGGCAGGCGGCAAGGCAGGCATTGCAGCGGGTGCAGACATCGAGATCGACCGGATTGGCGCTCTCGATATCCACCTCGAAAGCCCCCAGCCAGCCGCGTACGCTGCGCACGCGCCCGGCATGGACCGGATGTTCATGCTGCAGCGGCAATGCGGCGGGCGCAGCACGTCCACCCGGACGCCCGGTGTCGAGCAGGGTGAGTTCCAGGCCGTCAGCAAGGAGCTTGCGCGCCATGTCCAGAGACTCGGTATCGCCAATGACCAGGCAACGCCCCGCGCTGTGATAGCTCGCAGTCGGCACGGGTTCGGGCTCGGGCAACGCCGCGGCAGCAAGCAGGGCGGCGATTTTCGGGCTGGCAGCCTTGGCCTCACGACTCCAGCCTGCGGTTTCACGGATGTTGACAAACCGGATCGGCCTTACATCGGGCGGTGGCACGCCCTCGGTCTGCGCCGCCAGCGCGGCAAATAGCTTGGCCTCTTGCGTGCAGGCGACGAGCAAGGGCTCGGTGCTCTGAGCGGCCCGCTGAAAGCGCACGATCTCACGGCGACACAGCTGGCTGTGCGGTTCGATGGTCTGGCCCAAAGCGGCAGTCAGTTGCGGGCCGTCCAGCGGCATGGTGTGATTGCAATTGCAGACCAGAGTTTTCATGGGGTGGGAGGTGCTGCGTTCAGAGAGGCGTCTTGGGGCATGTCGGGAGTGGGCGACGAGTCGGGCTGATCTGTGGTGTCGGCCTCATTCGCGGTGGTCGGAGTGCGGTTTTCCGAAGTCGAACCGGGGCACTCGGAAGCCGGTCGCTGCGCTGCGGGCGTTGCAAGGGCGGGGTCTGCCAGGTCGAGCCCCAGATTCGGAGTCAGTTTCAAGCGCGCCAGAAGGCTGGGCGGAACCGGGCTGGGGGTGTTGTAGTCGTCGATATAGGTATCGAGCCCATCCATCACGTTGAACTGCGGATCGGCGAACAGCTTGCGCAGGGCGGCACGGCGCACGCCCTCGTCCACACCTTTGGCGATGAACCGTGTCAGATCGGCGGTGTGATCGAGCGCTTGCAGCTCGTCCAGCGTGGGCGGTGGCGGCTGATCGTTTGCAGGCGCAGGAACAGGTTCGGGAACAGCGGCAAGTTCCTCACCCTTGTCCGGCGCAGGGGAGGCGGGCGCCGCTGCGGGAACGGAATCTGTCCCGGCCTGCAATTTGCGCCGCGACCAGCGCGATAGAAAACCGCGGTCTTCGGGAGAACTGGCTTCACTCATGGACAACAGACCGGTGGATCGTCTCCGTCGGCGCTAGGACTTGGCGCCTTGCTGCACGATACATCGCGTTCATCAGGGGCCAGAAAGCTTTGCGGACGGCGGCGCTTGCGTGGTTCGGGCTTGTAATGCAGCGAGGAAAAATCGGCCAGCCAGTTGGCCACCGCGGCCGGCAGCGGTGCAATCTCGATGGTTTCGCCGGCATCCATCCAGCGGGCCGCTTCGTTGTAGGACAGAGTCACCGCCTGAATGACGGGCAAGCCTTCGGGCGCATGGCGCGGATCGTCGCATTCCGGCTCTGCCGCTGGCGTCCACCAGACAAACCAGCTGGGCTGCGGCGAGGTGAGGTTGAGGTGATAGCCCTCCGCCTCGTCCCGGAACAGTTGCACGCTGAAGCCGGGATACAACCATTGCGACTGCGCCCCGCTCCACTCCAGACAGATGGGCGCAGATTCCAGCGCCACACGGCCTGCCGTCGCAGGCAGGACATCGCGCAGACCCCAGCGCCAGCGCTGCCAGCGATTGTTGAGCTGGTCGCGCTGCATGAGCACGGCGATGGGCCATGCGGCAGGCGCGGAAACCGGTGCGCTCATGCCGATAACCGCTCCAGCGGCTCAGCAACAAAACGCTCAGGCGCGGTGTATTGCAGAAAGTGGCGATTGGTGCAGCGAGCGAACAGGGCGATGCCCAGGCGTTCGGCGATGTCATAGCCCATTTGCGTCACGCCCGATCGAGAAACCAGGATGGACACCCCCATCAACGCACATTTGATGACCATTTCCGAGGTCAATCGGCCTGTGGTGTAAAACACTTTGCCCTGGCCGCCCACGCCGTGCAACCACATCCAGCCAGAGATTGCGTCCACTGCATTGTGGCGGCCCACATCCTCGGTGAACATCAGCAGGCGGCTGCCCTCGAACAGGGCGCAGCCATGCACCGAGCCGGCTAATTTGTAGAGCGAATCATGCAGGCGCATGACATTGAGCAGCGCATATAGCTCGCTTTGACTGATCCGGGTTTCAGCATCAAGCGCCGCGTTGTCCACTTCGTCCATCAGGCTGGCATAGACCGTGCCCTGTCCGCAGCCCGTGGTGACCACGCGCCGACCTGCGGTGCGCTGCGTCAAATCCGCAATGCCGCTGCGGCTGGTGATGGAGCAGGCCTCCACCTCCCAATCGATCTGCACGGAGGCAATATCGGCGATCGAGTGCACCAGACGCTGATTGCGTAGATAACCCAGCGCCAGCAACTCGGGGGCCGCGCCCACGGTCATCAGGGTGACGAGCTCCTGCTTGTCGAGATACAGCGTCAACGGCCTCTCCGCTGGAATGTGAACGTCCTGCGTTTCCCCAAATTCGTTGCGTACCCTCACACCTCGGGTGAGGGCCTCTCGCGCCTGGCTGAGTTGCGGAAGACGAGGCGGCAATGCAGACGCAGTGACGTGTTGCGAAGACACTAATTCAGATTGGGCCATCAATACATTCTTCTCGGGCGGTTGCAAATCAAGGCGTGACAGCCTGTCGGCCCACGTGTCGACGCCCAAACGCTGCTCCTTATTTCTGCGCGGCGGCTGCCGGGGCGGCTGCTTCAGATTGTGCGGCCACATACGGCCCGGGGTTCACACAGGGCGGGGTGGCAACCGGCGGCTGGGTCGCCTTGCCTTGTTCCTTGGCCTGAGCGTAATAAAACGCCGCCACTTTATCCTGGGTTTGACACAACTGATAAGCAGCCACCTTGTCAGCCCATTTAGCTTTGGCTGCGGCTTCTTCTGCCTTGGCCTTGGCTTCCGGGCTGGGCGGCGGCAACTTGGCCCACGCCGTTGCGCCGCAAGCCAGCGAGACGGCCACTATTAGTCCACGCATGCATCGCATCATCATCTCCTCAAGCCTTGGGTTTGATCACGGGCACTGGCGCCTGCGCGTTGGGGCCGCTGCGTTGGGCGGGGATTTTTCCGGACTTGATCGCATCCAGCCAGAGCGTGTGGTGCTGCTTCGCCCAGCTCTCGTCCACATAACCAGTACGCATGCCATCGAGCGCGCCCTCCGTGCCAACGCTGCCGATGTAGATGTGGCCGAAGGCCATGGCCATGAACAAAATGGTGGCTGAGGCGTGGACGATTTCGGCCACCTGCATGGCGCTGCGGGTGTAGGGGAAGTTGGGCACCAGTTTGTCGAGCACCAGGCCCGATGCCACTGCCAACAGACCCAAGAACAGCACCCCGACCCAGAACCAGATTTTCTCGCCCGCATTGAACCGCGCGGATGGTGCTTCGCCGCCGCCAAACAAACCGCCCCCCTTTGCGAGCCAGGCCAGGTCGCTCTTGCTCGGCAGGTTGTCGCGCACGAAGGTCAGCAGCACGATCACCAGCGATAGCCCGAACAGCGGCCCGATGAAGTTGTGGATGGTCTTGAGCGCGTAGGTGAGCCAGCCGAAAAACGCCGAACCCAGAATGGGAAGCAGGAAGAATTTGCCAAACATGATGACGATTCCCGATACCGCTAGGGCGATGAACGAGAACGCCAGCACCCAGTGCATGAAACGCTCGAACGGCGTGAAACGCTCGATCTTGCGTCCCGTGGGTTTGTGCTCCAGCCGGATTTTTCCGCGGAACAAGTAGAACGCGCCAATACCCACCAGAGCGAGGATCAGCAGCCAGCCGCCGACTGGAATGAGCAGCAGATTACGGGTCTGCCGCCACGCTTCGCCTGCCGAGGTAAAGGCTGAGCCGGGATACGCCGTTTGCGGCTGAATCAGCACCCCGGCTTCGGGGTCGGGCAGGCTGGAGAAACCGGCTTGCTGCTTGATTTCGCGCCACATGGGTGCGTTATTGCCAGGCTGCACTTGCGCACGCTCGCCATTGGTTTGCTGCAGATAGCCGGGGATGGTTGAAGCGCCCGGAGGGGCCGCAGCTTGATCTGCGCGCTGCGCCGTGCCAGTCTGTGGCCCCGGGGTGAGCGTTGCTGGCGCATCCGCCGCGAGCGCAGCAGACGCGCCCAAACTCACGCTCAAGCCCAGCGCAAGAGCAGCAACAAAAGCGGCAACAAAACGGGATGTGACTCTGAACATGGCCCGCTCCTAGCGCATGCGCACGTATTCGTTCTGGTTCTGGGCGCGACGGTTGATCTCGCGCTGCCAGCTGGCCTTATCCCCCACCTTCCAGTCCTTTTCGGTGAAAGCGGGATTGGCGCCCATCCACGGGTCTTGCGAAGGCGGTGCTCCGGTCTGGGTAAGGGTCTGTGGTTTCTGGCTGCATCCGGCCGTCATGGCGAGCAAGACGGCTGCGAACATCAAGGACATGATGCGGTTCATGATGACTCCCCTTGCTTCGTCGGTGCGGGCTGTGCTTGCGCGTCCGCCTTGCCATACGCCGTTCCCCACCCCCACAGTTCGGCGCCACCGCCGCGGTGCAGCACGCGGTCGCGCAGGATGTCGGCAATGACCTCGCCGTCCCCCGCCAGCAACGCCTTGGTCGAACACATCTCGGCGCAGATCGGCAGCTTGCCTTCGGCCAGACGGTCGCGGCCGTATTCCTTGAATTGTTCCTCCGAGCCGTTGGGCGCGGGGCCGCCGGCGCAGAAGGTGCATTTGTCCATCTTGCCGCGCAGGCCGAATTCGCCGTTGGCCGGAAACTGCGGCGCGCCGAAGGGGCAAGCGTAGGAACAATAGCCGCAACCGATGCACACGTCCTTGTCGTGCAGCACCACGCCTTCCGGGGTGCGATAGAAACAACTCACCGGACACACCGCCATGCACGGCGCGTCCGAGCAGTGCATGCAGGCCACCGAGATGGACTTCTCGCCGGGTACGCCTTCGTTCATGGTGACCACGCGGCGGCGGTTCACGCCCCAGGGCACCTCGTTCTCGTTTTTGCAGGCGGTGACGCAGCCGTTGCAGTTGATGCAACGCTCGGCATCACAGATGAATTTCATGCGGGCCATGGGGATTGTCTCCGTTGAGCGTGAGGGCGCATCAGGCGCGTTCGAGTTGGCAGACGGTGGTTTTGGTTTCCTGCATCATGGTCACCGCGTCGTAGCCGTAAGTCGTGGCCGTGTTGACCGCTTCGCCCAGCACGATGGGCGCAGCGCCTTCCGGGTAGTACTGGCGCAGATCCTTGCCCTGCCAGTGACCGGCGAAGTGGAAGGGGATGAACACGGTGGATCGGTCGACCGCCTCAGTGACGCGCGCGCGCACCTTGATGCGTGCGCCGGTGGGCGTGCTCACCCAGACGTCATCGCCTTCACGGATGTTGCGGTCGTTGGCTACCGCCGGATTGACCTGCACGAAGGCGAACTGCTGCAGCTCGGCCAGCCAGGGGTTGGAGCGGGTTTCGTCGCCGCCGCCTTCATACTCGACCAGCCGCCCGGAGGTAAGGATGAGCGGAAATTTCTTGACGATGTCGATGTTCTTGTCCTGCACCGTCTTGTAAAGAGTCGGCAGGCGCCAGAAGGTCTTTTTGTCGTCGTAGGTCGGATACTTGACCACCATGTCGGGCCGCACCGAGAACAAGGGCTCGCGGTGCTGCGGAATCGGGTCGGGGAAGTTCCACACGACGGCGCGGGCGCGGGCATTGCCGAAGGGGTGGCAGCTATGGTTTTTCATCACCACGCGGATGATGCCGCCCGATTGATCGGTCTTCCAGTTCTTGCCTTCGGCCAGCTTTTTCTCGGCGTCGGTGAGTTCGTTCCACCAGCCGAGTTTTTTCAGCAGAGTGGAGTCGAACTCGGGATAGCCGGTCTGGATGTCCGCGCCCTTCGAGGCGGAACCGTCCGCCGCCAGCAAAGACTGGCCGTCGCGTTCGACGCCGAAGTTGGCGCGGAAGTTGCCGCCGCCTTCCATGACATTGAGCGAGGTGTCGTACAGATTCGCCGTGCCCGGATGGCGCAACTCCGGAGTGCCGTAGCAGGGCCAGGGCAGACCGAAGTATTCGCCGTCGAGCTTGTAGCCGGTTTCCTTGTCGATGCCGCCTCGGGCGCGCAGAGTCTTGACGTCGAACACGTGCATATTGCGCATGTGCGCCTTCAACCGCTCCGGGCTTTGTCCGGTGTAGCCAATGGTCCAGACCCCACGGTTGATCTCGCGCAGGATGGACTCGGTTTCCGGCTCCATCATGCCGCCCTTGCCCGGCACCATCTTGTAGTTCT
Organism: Thiomonas sp. SCN 64-16; assembly: GCF_001725585.1. Lineage (NCBI taxonomy): Bacteria > Pseudomonadati > Pseudomonadota > Betaproteobacteria > Burkholderiales > Thiomonas > Thiomonas sp. SCN 64-16. Next base: position 33,216 of record NZ_MEGQ01000043.1, read on the forward strand.
TCACCAACTCCTTGCCGAAGCCGAGCTTATCGGCGAGCTGGGTCATGATCATGTGATCGGTGCGCGACTCGAACATCGGCTCGACCACCTTCTCGCGCCATTGCAGCGAACGGTTGGACGCAGTCACCGAACCCGAGGTCTCGAACTGCGTGGTGGCCGGCAACAGGTACACAGCGCGCTTGGGGTTGAGCGGGGCGTCATCAGACGGCATCGCGGCCATGGCGGCAGTGGCCGATGGATAGGGATCGATCACAACCAGGAGATCGAGTTTGTTCATGGCTTTTTTCATGTCGAGGCCACGGGTTTGCGAATTGGGCGCATGCCCCCAGAAGATATGGGCGCGCAGGTTCGGCCCCTGGTCGATCATGTCGTTCGGCGTGAGCACGCCGTCGATCCAGCGCGAGACCGTCATTCCCGGTTTGGTCATCATGCCCGGAGCGAATCGGCCCTTGATCCACTCATAGTCCACACCCCAGACCCCGGCGTAGTGTTTCCAGGCACCCTCGATCACACCGTAGTAACCGGGCAGCGAATCCGGGTTGGGGCCCACATCGGTTGCGCCCTGCACGTTGTCATGGCCACGGTAGATATTGGTGCCGCCGCCCGACTTACCGACATTGCCCAGCGCCAGTTGCAGGATGCAAGAAGCCCGCACAATGGCATGGCCGATGGTGTGCTGGGTCTGCCCCATGCACCACACAACGGTACCCGGCTTGTTTTCGTGAAGCATCTTGGCGATGGCAAACGTGGTGTCGCCATCCACGCCGGAAACCTCCTTGACCGCATCGGGGTTCCACTTCGCCAGCACGTCCTCCTTGACCTTGTCCATGCCCCAGACCCGGGCATCGAGATACTGCTGGTCTTCCCACCCGTTCTTGAAGATGTGATAGAGGATGCCGAACACCACCGGCACGTCGGTACCCGAGCGCAGCCGCACATGCATATCGGCCTTGGCTGCCGTGCGTGTGAAGCGCGGATCGACCACGATGACCTTGCAGCCGTTTTCCTTGGCGTGCAGCAAGTGCAGCATGGACACTGGATGCGCCTCGGCCGCATTTGAACCGATGAAAAACGCCACCTTGGAGTTGGCCAGATCGTTGTACGAATTGGTCATGGCGCCGTAGCCCCAGGTGTTGGCGACACCGGCGACGGTGGTGGAATGGCAGATGCGCGCCTGGTGATCGCAGTTGTTCGTGCCCCAGAAGGAGACCCACTTGCGCAGCAAATAGGCTTGCTCGTTGCTGTGCTTGCTCGAACCGACGACAAACAGCGCGTCCGGCCCGCTTTCCTTGCGAATTTCCAGCAGGCGGTCGGTGATTTCCTGCAGCGCCTGATCCCAGGAGATGCGCTGATACTTGCCGTCCACCAGCTTCATCGGATAGCGCAGACGGTGATCACCGCGCCCATGATCGCGCAGCGCGGCGCCTTTGGCGCAGTGTGCGCCCAGGTTGAGCGGCGATTCGAACACCGGGTTCTGCCGCACCCACACCCCGTTTTCCACCATGGCGTCCGAGGCGCAGCCGACCGAACAGTGCGTGCAGACCGTGCGCCGGGTCACTACATTTTTGCTCCCGACCGAACCCGGCGCGGGCGTATCGGCCGCGTCGGCCTTCTTCACCAAGTGCAGTTGCGAGCCGATCAAACCCGCTCCGAGCCCCAGCCCCACCCCAATGCCGGAGCGCCGCAGAAATGCACGACGGTCGATGGTCGGCAAGGCGCGGTTCAGGCTGCGCTTGAGTTGATCGACCCAGAGGGTCGAGGTGTCCGGGGACTTACCTTGGGTGTCCTTGCTTTCGGAACGACGAGTTAGCAGCATGTCTTCACTCCATTGTGATGCGTGGGAGCAGGTGGCGCGGCGGGCGAAACCCTGGCTTCAAAGGCTTGCCAGTAAGGCTTGAAAGTGGCGCCGCGCGGCAGATCGTATAGGTCGCATTTGCCAGGCGTTCAAAGCCGGGTTGTGCGGTAGTAGGCACGAATGTGCTCGGTCAGGTGGTAGCCCGTCTGCTGTGTGGCGTCAACCTTGGGCTCTGCTGCCGTCTTGGTCAAGACCGGCTGCGCCATGGCATCCGCCCTTGCAACACTTGCGCCAAAAACCGCCGCCGCTACGCCGCTCATTCCTTGCAGTAGCGAACGACGCTTGATCGCAGTTGCCGTATTGGCGTCGCCCGGGGGCATTCGTTTTTCAGTCATTCGAGTCTCCTTGCGGCAGGCCGCAGTGGGCCGCGGGGTGTTGCGCGGCGCGATTGATTTTTTTATGCGAACTGTAGCCCTATAACCGCGTCGATTCAACGCAATTTGCAATGCATGCAAACATCCGGATTCGCGAATAAACAATCGCTTGCACTCCACTGCTCTGCAGCCTAATATCAAAGCCCTTACAAAGCAAAGGGATTTTCATGGACCTCCTGACCCTGGCGCGTGGCCCGTTACTTGTCGGCAGCGTATTGATTTTCGTGCTGGGCATGCTGTGGCGAGCGGCAGGGTTGATTCGCCGTCCAACCAAGCTGGCCACATCGACCCCTCGGCGCCTCCATGTGCAAGGCGCGATCTGGTTCACGGTCCTGCGGCATATGTTGCCGCGCGCTGGCACTCGCCCAAACCCGACACTTGCCACGCTCAACCCCTACTTCTATCACTTCGGCCTGGCCTTCATCGTGTTTGGCTACGCACCACATATCGCCTTTCTTCACCGGCATCTGGGGGTGTCTTGGCCTGCATTGCCGGACGCAGTGATGTACCTCGCCGCGGGCGTCACCATCATCTCCTTGCTTGTGGCGCTTGCCATGCGACTGATGGACCCGACTCTGCGGCGGATCTCCAGCGCAGATGACTACATTTCCTGGGGCTTGCTGTTTCTGGTGATTTTCACGGGCATGGCCTTGATCGATCAGCCCTCCAGCGCCTATGCGGCGCAGGGATACTCCGCAGATCCAACCCGGCTGGCGATTCACCTCATGTCACTGGAATTGCTGCTGGTGTGGTTTCCCTTCGGCAAACTGTTCCATACCGTCAGCTGGTTTTTTGGCCGCGCCCAGTTCGGCGCATTCATGGCGCGCCGGGGAGTACGGGCATGATGAATCGCGAGATGTATGCACAGTTCGGCAACGCCATCGCCCATCTGGCGGAGCAAGCACCGAAGGTCGAGATGCCTGACGCGGAGCGTGTCAACCGTGCCAAAACGGTCATGCTCGAAAAAATGGATCGCAACCTCGCGGTCGATCTCGAGAGTTGCGTGCGATGCGGCTATTGCGCCGACGCCTGCCAGTTCAGCGTGCAAAACGATGACCCTGACCTCATTCCGACGCACAAGCTCGATCTGCTGCGGCGCGTCTGGCGACGCGAAGTCGCCCCCCTGTCCTGGCTGTGGAAACCGTTCACCCGGGATGTGAGTGTCGATGATTTGCGGGAATGGCAGGCGCTGTGCTTCGACAGTTGCACCGAGTGCGGCCGTTGCAGCATGGTCTGTCCGATGGGCATCAACATCGCCCGCGGCGTGAACGTCATGCGCGAGGCGCTGGCCGCGGCAGGACTCGCACCAGACGAACTGCGCGCCGTGCAAAGCGAGCAAGACGCCCGCGGAACCGTGTTTGGAGCAGATGCCAGCCATCTTACCCAGGCCGTCGAAGTGGTTCGCAGCCGTGGAGTGACCGTGCATCTGGACAAGCCCAAGGCCAAGGTGCTGATGCTGACGACCGTGCTCGACATCCTGTTGTTCCAGGACGCGCTCGAGGCGACGGCACGGGTACTGAACGCCGCCGGGCTGGACTGGACATTGCGCAGCAATGGCTATGAAGCGGCCAATTTCGGCCTGCTCTCCGGCGTGGAGGAGACACAGAAAAAGGCGTCTGAAGCCGTGATCCGACAAGCCATCGAAATAGGCGCCGAAATGGTGATCGTGCCAGAGTGCGGCCATGCCTATCCGGCCCTGCGCTGGGAAGGCGCTGAGGTACACGGAGGTCCGCTGCCTTTTCGCGTGCTGGCCATCTCCGAGCTGATCGGGGAACTGGTGGAACAAGGCAAGTTGCCTTTGCGCGGCGATGCGCACCAGACCCTGATGTTCCACGATGCCTGCAAACTCGGCCGACACGGCGGCGTGTTCGAGCAGCCTCGGCTCGCTCTGCGCGCAACAGGAGCTGAGTTGTGCGAGCCGCGCGATACCGAAGAAATGAACTGGTGCTGCGGCGGCGGTGCGGGCGGATTTTTGATCAACCGTGCGGCACCCCTGCGTGCGCAAGCTTTCGCCATCAAGCGGGCGCAGGTGGACAACAGCGATGCCCAGGCCATCGTCACCTCGTGCGGCAGTTGCCGACTCAACTTCCTGGCCGGTGCCGAGCAGACCGAATGGGACAAGCCTGTACTCAGCCTGGTTGAACTCATTGCCCAAAACCTCGTGGATCATCCCTCGCAGCAATCGCCGTCCTGATCCGCGCAGCAGGCCTGCGAGCCAAAAGAAAAGCCCGCTGAAGCGGGCTTTTCCATGGTGCGAGTCTGCCCCCGGGCGCGGCTGCGCCGCGGGGGATGTGCCGGTCAGTCCGCCGCGTAGATGTCGCGATCTTTGGTTTCCGGCAGGAAGAACAGGCCGATGACAAAGGTGCCCGCAGCAATGATGACGGGGTACCACAGGCCGTAATAGATGTTGCCGTTCTGCGCCACCAGAGCGAAGGCGATGGTGGGCAGCAGACCGCCGAACCAGCCGTTGCCGATGTGATAGGGCAGGCTCATCGAGGTGTAGCGGATGCGGGTCGGGAACAACTCAACCAGCGCCGCCGCAATCGGCCCGTACACCATGGTGACGAAAATCACCAGCAGCGCCAGGATGGCGATCACCATCGGCAAGTTCATCTGCGCCGGGTCGGCCTTGGCCGGGTAGCCCGCCGCCTTGAGCGCGGCGCCGATTTCTTTCTTCAGCGCGGCCTCTTTGGCCTTGAATTCATCGGGCGGCAAATCCTTGGCGCCGACCACGGTGATGGTCTTGTCGCCAATCTGAATGACCGCCGGGCCGGTGCCAGACACGGTGTTGTAGTTGGCCGAGTTGGCCGCCAGCATCTGCTTGGCGATGTCGCAGGAGGAGGTGAACTTCGCCGTGCCGGTGGGGTTGAACTGGAAGGTGCACTGCGATTGATCGACCGTGAGCGTGACCGGCGAGTTCTGCACCGCCCGGTACAGCGCCGGGTTGGCGTAGTGGGTGAGCGCCTGGAACAGCGGGAAGTAGGTCAGCGCAGCAATCGCACAGCCCGCCAGGATGATGGGCTTGCGGCCGATTTTGTCTGACAGGGAGCCGAACACGACGAAAAACGGCGTGCCGATGAGCAGCGCAGCAGCGATCAGCAGATTGGCCGTCACCGCATCGACCTTAAGCGTCTGCGTGAGGAAAAACAGCGCGTAGAACTGCCCCGTGTACCAGACCACGGCCTGGCCAGCGACCAAGCCCAGCAGGGCGAGGATGACGTACTTCAGATTGCCCCAGCGCGCAAACGCCTCGGTCAGCGGTGCCTTGGACGCCTTGCCATCGGCCTTCATTTTGATGAAGGCAGGAGACTCGTTGAGCTTGAGTCGAATCCAGACCGATACGGCGAGCAGGGCGATGGACACGAGGAAAGGCACACGCCAGCCCCAGGCGTTGAACGCGTCTTCGCCCAGCAGGGTACGGGTGCCGAGAATGACCAGCAGTGACAGGAACAGCCCCAGTGTGGCGGTTGTCTGAATCCACGAGGTGTAGGCGCCGCGCTTGTTGGCCGGCGCGTGTTCAGCGACATAAGTGGCGGCGCCGCCGTATTCCCCGCCGAGCGCCAGGCCTTGCAGCAGACGCAGCGCGATGAGAATGACCGGTGCAGCCGCGCCGATGGCCGCATAGTTGGGCAGCACGCCGACGATGAACGTCGACAGACCCATGATCAGAATGGTGACGAGGAAGGTGTATTTGCGGCCGATCATGTCGCCCAGCCGACCGAACAGCAGGGCGCCAAACGGTCGCACGATGAAGCCTGCGGCAAACGCCAGCAGCGCGAAGATGAACGCCGATCCCGCGTCCAGTCCGGCGAAGAACTGCTTGGCGATGATGGCCGCCAGCGAGCCGTAGAGGTAGAAGTCGTACCACTCGAATACCGTGCCGAGCGATGAGGCGAAGATCACCTTCTTCTCGCCCGCCGTCATGGGGCGCGCTTTTGCGCCCATTGCAATGGAAGCCATGCTCAAGTCTCCTGGATGTGGACGTGGGCGTGGCGTCGCTGCTGGGTCTTCCACCCGAGGCCCGCAACGCAACGCATCAACCCCGCGGCGCCAACGTGTTACAGCACGTCACGGGAATGACGGATTGTTTTCAGCCTAGCTGACCATGCGCTGACAGTCGGGCGGATGAAAATCTAGGGAAAACACGAAGCTGCAGTGCAGCAATTTCAGGGCTGCGCACCTTTCTTGCAAGTTTCATCGCATGAAATGACTCGCATCCGAACATTGTTGCATTGCGGTATTCCCGCATGCGCTAAAGCGTATGGACGAAAAAAAACCGGCACAAGGCCGGTTTTCTGGAACTGCGGACTGGCTCAGCCAGGCAGGCCCACGGTGGGGTTGCCGAGGTTGGTCCACTCGTTCATCGAACCGGCGTAAAGCTTGGAATTCTTGTTGCCGAGAATTTCATGCACCACGAACCAGGCGCCCGAGGCCAGGTGGCCGGTGTTGCAGTAGGTGGTCGTCGGCGCGGTGTCGCTGATGTTGAAGTCGTGGAAGATCTTCTTGTAATCGGCCGCGCTCATGAACATGGCCGCGCCATGATCATCCTTGACGATGGCGTCGATCGGGAACGACTTGGCGCCGGCCAGGTGGCCCGCCGTCTTGTTGATCGGTTTCTTGGCAATGCCCAGGTACTGGGCGGTGGGGCGGGCGTCGATGAATTGCTCGGTGCCGCTCTTTTCGCCTTCCTTGACATCATTCAGACCGGCCAACAGCGCCTTGTCTTCGCCCGTGGCTTTCCAGTCACCCATTTTCTTGGGCGCGGGCTTGATGCTCACCGGATAGCCAGCATTGATCCAGGCGTTGGTGCCGCCGTTGAGGATGGCGATCTGATCGGCGGGCACGCCGAAATAGCGCATCTGGAAGTACAGGCGAGTGCCGCGGTCCATTGCGAACACGGCGTTGCCGGTCGGCACGATGACGTAAGGCTTGCCGCTGTTCACGCCCGCCGCGTCCATGACCTTGGTGAAGTATTCAGCAGTCGGCATCATGGCCTTGAGCTTGACGCCGTCGACCGTGCGCTCTTCACGAATGTCGTTGAAGTTCACCAGATCAGCGCCCGCAATATGGCCGCCGCTCTTTTTCACAAAATGGTCTTTGCCCATAACCGGCTCTTCGTCATAGGCTTTCATGCTGCCGCCGCCACGAATATCGATGACGGTGACTTCGCTCTGGTGCGCCTTCAGCCACTGGGGCGTGACCAGCGGGCCGGGCACGTTCATGGCGAAAGCGGCGTGGGCTGCACCCATTCCAATGGCGGCTGCGATCAGGGTTTTGGCAAGTTTCATTTGGCTCCTCACGAGGTTGGTTTCTTCGCCGATCTCATTAGTCAGCGATGGATAGTCGCCGCACCGACCGACCGGTCTGCGCGGCACTGCATGCGCCACCCGCAACCAGGCTCGGCGCGGGCGGTACGACATTCGGTGGATGCTTGTTTTCAGCGCAGCGGCGAAACAAACGAAACGCCGCTGCAGGATGTCTCCAGATCGTTGTTTTTTTCCTCAGCCCTGCGGTGCCGCGAACGCAGCACCACAGTGCACTCCCTGCTCGATGGGGCGGCGTCATCCGGGGTACAACCGCATCACGCCTAGCCAAGCCTTACAGCAACGAGGAGCAAAACTTGGATGACTGCACTTTAAGCAGATGTCAACGCGGAAACTAGGGCCAGTATGTATCAACTGTGACCTGGCGTATCGGCGGCGCGCTTTGCGGCGCACCGGACATTCTGTGCAAAAAATCACACTTGACTGAATACAAGCGTAAAGCGGCCCGCACATTCCTAGACCGACCCTGAGCCTGATTTTTAAAGTCCTTCTCATGGCTGGCGGCAACCGCCCCGGCATGTTGCGTTCACAACCTCTCTCAAAAAGGACAACTCATGGGACTTCTCGCTTGGCTGCGCCGCCACGACCTCGGTCTGCTTCCCGCTACCGACACTCACCTGGCCCCCGAAATCGACCCGGAAGAAGACCACTTCGACGGGCTCTATCTGGGGCAGGCGGTGCAAGGCCATCTCAACTGGAAAAAGCGCCTCAAGGCCATCATCGTCGAGGGTCAGCAAGATGATGTGGACATCGCCTCGGTCGCCGTGGACGATCAGTGCGCTCTGGGTCAATGGCTGCATGGTCGCGCCAAGGGCCGATACGGACACCTGCCCGAATATGCGCGCCTGCGAAAGATGCACGCCGAGTTCCACCTCGCTGCGGCGCAGGTGCTGCTGAGCAGCCGCAACGCCCAGCGCGAAGAAGCCGAAAAATTGCTGCGTGGCCCGTTCAGCGCCCTCTCCGATCAGGTTCAGCTGGAACTGGTGCGGTTTTACGCCGCAGCGCGCCCGAATTGATCGTTCCCGGGCGATAGACTGTAAAAAACCCTCTAAAAAGGGGAGTGGCGCTAGGGAATTGCCAATTTTTCCCGCAAAATCCGCGCCGTGCGTGAGGTATTCACGCCCTTCCCCCACCGGTTGAGGAGCCCCGTATGTCCCTGATGAAAGATTTCAAAGAGTTTGCCGTCAAAGGCAATGTGATCGACTTGGCCGTTGCCGTGATCATCGGCGGCGCGTTTGGCAAGATCGTCGAATCGCTGGTAGGCGATGTCATCATGCCGATTGTTGGCGCGGTCATCGGCAAACTTGATTTCTCCAATCTATTCATCGTCCTGGGCAAAGTGCCCGCCGGTACCGAAATGACGCTGGCGGCGCTCAAAAAAGCCGGCGTGCCGGTGCTGGCTTATGGCAGCTTCATCACTGTGGCCGTGAACTTCATCATCCTGGCCTTCATCATTTTCATGATGGTGCGCATGATTTCCAAGCTCAAGCACGCCGAGCCGCCGGCCCCTCCCGCGCCCACGCCGGAAGACACCGTGCTGCTGCGCGAAATTCGCGACGCGCTGAAGAAGTAAATCAGGGTCTGTGCCCCGTCAGGCCGCCAACACTCAGGCTTGCCGGGTAAGCTCGACCCAGAACATCGCCCCCTCTCCGGGGTGCGATGTCACGCCGGCAGCGCCGCCATGCTTTTCGGCCACCAGCCGCACGTAATAAAGGCCCAGGCCGGTGCTGCCTGACAGCGGCGTGCCTGGCCCCTCATGGGCCCGGCTGAAGCGCTGGAACAGCCGGGCCGACTGCTCCGGCGTCAGCCCCGGCCCCTGATCCCGCACCCAGAAGCGCACGGTGTGCGGCGCGAGTGTGGCGCCGAGGATCACCTTCGAGCCTGCCGGGCTGTGCTGCACTGCGTTGCGCAGTAGATTGGTGGTCAGACGTTCCAGGGCATCGAAATCGCCCCGCACCCAGATCGGATCGTCTGGAATTTCTCGGACAAAGCGCACCCCTTGCGCCAGCGCCTCGTCATAAGCGAAGTCGGCGGCCTGATGCAGCACCGCGCCCAACTCGATTTCGACCAGGGCCGACGTCTCCAGCGACTGCGCGCGCGACAGATCGAGAAAGCCTTGTGAGAGGTTCAGCGCACGGCGAAGCTGGGTGAGCAGGCGGTCGCGCGCCGCAACGTCCATCTTGCCGGACTGCAGCAGCTGCACGGCGCCAGCCAGCGGCGCGCGCACATCGTGGCTGATGAAGGCCAGCGCGTCGTCGCGGCGGGTTTGCAGATCGCGCAAACGCTGCTGCGCGGCTTGCACCTCCAGAATGCGGCGCTCGAAACTCAGTCGCTTGTGCTTTGCGGGCGCATCGCCTTCTGGCGACTCGCGCACGGTGCGGCGCAACTGGCGCAGCTCTCCGTCCAGATGGCGTCTGGCCGCCTCCAGCCGTCGCCAGCCCCACAAAGGGTAGGCGGAAAGCGCCGCCACCAGCGCCCCGCCGGGCGCGACCCACCAACCCGTCAGCAGGGGCAGCGCGGCAGCGGAGCCCACCAGAACCAGCCCCCAAGCCACGCTGGCGATCAGCCCGCCCAGGGGCATGAGCCGCGGCAGCCAGAGCAAAGGCGCGAGCGCGAGCAGCGCCGTGATGAGCAAACTCCAGACCAACGAGACGGTACGGATGAGCGTGCCATCGCGCAGCGCGATGAGGGTGTTGGCCAGCACCTCCACGCCAGGCATGGGCGCGCCCTGCGTCGTCACCGGGGTAGCCAAAAAATCGCCCAGACCCGCGGCGGTTGCGCCGATCAGCACCACCTTGCCGCGCAGGGCGCCGGGCGGCACTACGCCGTCGAGCACCGCGCTGGCAGCCAGGGCGTAGGGATGGGGCGGCACGGCGCTGTGCGCGGGCGGTGGCGCGCTGCCGCGCACGGGCTGATGGGCGATGGTGAGCAGGGTCTGCGCCATGAGAGGCCAGACCGGCGCGCCCACGCCCTCCCAGAGATAGACGCTGCGCGCCACGCCATCGCCGTCGAGCTGCACGCCGATGCGGCCCAGACCCGCCGCGGCCGCCGCAAGCTGGGGGATGGGCAGGCCTTCAACGATCTGCCCGCCGCTGCGCAGGCTGTCGAGCACCACGGGCAGCGCCACCTTGCCGCAGGCCCGTAGCGACTGAGCCAGCGCGGCGTTGCCAGCCGCGTCGCTGCCCGCTTCGGTGAAGGCGATGTCGAGCCCGACCGCGGCGGCGCCCGCGCGGCAGACCGCATCCACCAGCCGGGCGTCGGTAGCGCGGGGCCAGGGCCAGGCGCCCAGCCGGTCGAGGCTGTGCGAGTCGATGGCGACGATGACCACGCCCTGCGGCGGCACGACCGGCTGCAGCCGCTGCCCCAGATCGAACACCAGATGATCGATGCGCTGCAGCACCCCGCTGAGGCTCAGACCGAGCGCCAGAATCAGCAGCAGAGCGCCGATGCGCAGAATCTCCAGCCCAGGTCGCCAGCGGGCCGAGCTCGCCGTGCCGGGTTCAGCAGGCCGAGCCAACCGTCCGCGAGACTCGCCGAGGCGCAGCAAACGCGCGAATCCGGTTTTCACAGCGGCTTCACGACGTCACAGGGCGGGCAGCAATGGAATCAGCAGCAGCCAGAGGTCGGGATAGCGCGGCGGCACATCGATGACCTGCACCACCGGCGGCCCCTGCGTGCCGTCGCTGTCGTCCACCAGCCGCGCGCCGAGGTAACGCTTGCCCGAAGACGGCCGCGGCAAGGTCAGCGCGCCGCCCGGCGTTTGCATCTGCGCCAGCGCCGGTTGCAGGTTGGCGTGGTCAGACAGCGTCAGCGCGTAATGCTGACCTGACGGCGCGGCAGGCAAGTCGAGCAGCAGATGATCGCGGTCGAATCGCATCGTCGCCTTGGCCAGATCGGCCGGCCCGGGGCCCGGCACATAGCGGAAGGTCTGCGGCGGGCTCCACGGCCCCTGCTGCCCCTGCGCGTCGATGCTGGCCACGCGCCAGTGCCAGACGCCCGCGGCGAGATCGGCGGGCGGCGTCCACTGCGCGCCCTGCTGCTCGACGTCGTACAGCGGCCGCGCGAAATTATCCTGCGCGGCCAGTTGCAGATGGGAACGCGCCACGTCCAGCAACTCCGACCAGGCCAGCCTGGGCCGCGCCACGCGCACCGTCGCCCCGGCCGCCGGGGCGGTCAGCATCGGGAAGAAAGGCCGCGCGAACACGGTGAAAGCGTGCGACGCGTCCTGTCCTTGCAAACCGTTGGCGTCGACCGCGCGCAGCCGCAGCACATAGCGGCCGTTGGGCAGATCGGCCACATTGAGGGTCTTGCCGGTACTGGTTTTCTGCACCAGCACCTTCGCGCTATCGCTCTCGGCCAGCACCTGGCCGAACCACGACACCGCCCCGGCCTGCGCGGGCAGGGTGAAGCGCAGTGGGAGCTGTTCAAACAGGCTCGGCAAGGCCGACACATCGGGCGGCGGCAACAGCCGCACCGGCGGCAGCGGCGGCTGCCCCGCACGCGCCAGCGAACCCATGCCCGCATCCACCCGCACCTGCGCGCCCGCAGCCTGCAGCTCGACCGCGCCGCCCAGGGTTTCCTCCCGCGTGGCATCGGCGCCCACCCCAACGCGGAACTGCGTGCCGCGCACCACGGCCTGGGCCGACGGGGTGAGGATGCGCAGATTCTGATTGGGCAGGCGGCGTGGGTTGTCCTGAATGTCGATCTGCCCTTGCTGCAGACGCAGCCGGGTGTCGGCCATCAGTCCGTCGGCGTAGAGGCTGAGAGTGTCGAGCGTCAGGTCGCTGCCGGGCTGCAGCGCCAGACGGGTGCCGTTGGCCAGTTCGATGACGGCGCTGCCCGAATCCGGCACTTGAACCTGCGCGCCGGCGGCCAGGGTCTGACCCGGTTGGGCATCTTGCCAGGCCTCAGTCGCCTGCGCCCGCCAGCGCACTGCGCCGAAAGCCTGCACCAGTTGCGCCTTGGAGGGCTGCTGGCGCAGCAGGCCGGCGGGAAACAGCAAGACGGTGCCCGGCGGAATCTGCCGCGGATTGCCCACCCGGTTGTCGCGCTGGATCTGCGGCCACTGCGCCGGGTCTCGCAAATAGCGCTGGCCCAGACCGATGAGGGTGTCGCCCGGCCGGACGGTGTAGCGCCACATCGGTTCGCCCGAGACACTGGTAGCTGTTGGCGCGGTTTGCGCCAGCGCCAGAGTCGGCGCCAGTATCGGTGCCATCACCCACGCGAAAACCGCCAGCAGCAAAGCGCGCTGGCGGGGGGATTGGCGGGCAGAAAGACGGGTGAAAAACAGGGGGGTCGGCAAACGCATCAGAGTCACATCCGGTTCGAGCCGCCGACAAAAAGCGGCAAACCGACATTCTCGGCCCGGACGCGTTCAAGCGTCGGGTTCAATCGTCGAGTTCGGGCGGCACGGTCAGCGGCCCTTCGTCGGCGCTGCGGGCGCGCTCCAAGCGGTAGCCACGGCCATAGACCGACACCAGGCGCCAGCCCGATTCCGGCTGCAGGCGTAATTTGCGCCGCAGGGCGCTGACATGCACGTCCACCGTGCGGGTCTCGACCTCCGGGCGCAGGCCCCAGATGGTCTGGATGAGAAAGTCGCGGGTCAGCAGGCGGTTGACGTTCTGCAGAAAGTGCAGCGCCAGATCGGTTTCGCGGTCGGTCAGTTCAACCCGCTCGCCCTGCACAAAAATCTGCCGCCGCGAGCAGTCGGCCTCGATTTCGCCCAGACGCAGCCGCGCCGCAGGCAAAGTGCTGCCCGAGCGGCGCAACACAGCCTGCAGCCGCGCCAGCAACACCGGGCGCGACAAGGGTTTGACCAGATAGTCGTCGGCCCCCGACTCCAGCGCCTGCACCACATCAGATTCGGCATTGCGTCCGGTGAGGAAGATGACCGGGGGCACGTTGGCGCCCAGTTGCAGACGCAGTCTGCACAGCACATCCGGCCCGCTCAGGCCGGGCAGCATCCAGTCGAGCAGACAGGCGTCGGCGCCGCCGCGCTCGACGGCGCGGGCGAATTCCTGCCCGTCCGTGTAATGCTGTACGTCATATCCAGCCTCGCGCAGCCAGTCGGAAACCTCGTGAGCAATGAGCGGATCATCTTCCAGGTATGCAATACGCAAGGCGAGAGTGGGTGGCACGGTTGAACTGAAAAATGTCATGCGGATTGACAGAGATAGAGCAGAGGCGGAAGTCAAGGAAACCTGGGGCGACCTGGCGTTTTCTTGAGAAAACCGTGAATATGTTCACACTCCCAGGGGTTGTCGGCAAGTAATGTCAGGGCATGCTTTACAAAGTTCACGCCGGGAGTCGACCCGGCGCAAGCTTGAAACATGATTTAAGGACGGATGCGGACTGGGCGCAGCCCGGCCCTTGGGGCGCTCATGGGCCTGCCGACGCCGCCGACGACATGCGGCATGAATAATGCGTGCATGCATCGAAAACCGGCCAGAACGACGACCGCCGAGCACCAGATCGGGCTTGGCGGAGCCGCTTTGCCGAGCGCCATCGCCTTTTTCGGCTTCGCGCTCGGCGCCTTCTGCGCGGTTGCGGTGCTGGCGTGGCCGCAGACTGCGGCGGCACAGACCGCGAGCCCCTCACCTGCGCCGCCCGCTTCGGCAGCGCAGGCGGCTGCGCCCAAGTACGAGGTCGAGCTCGACGTGCCGGAGGACTTGCGCACCCTCTTATCTAACAATCTTGATCTGTTGCGCTGGCGCAACTTTCCGGGATTGCAGGCCGATCAGGTCGAGCGGCTGGCCGATGAGGCGCCCGCCCAGGTGCAGCGCCTGCTCGAAACGCAGGGCTATTTTTCACCGCAGATCGCGGTGCGGGTCGATTGCCCGCCGCAGGCTGATGGGATAAGGCCGATTCGTGTGGTGCTGAGCGTGAATCCGGGCGTGGCCACTTTGGTGCACGCCGTCGAGGTGCAGGTCGACGGCCCCGACGGCCAGCCGGATGCCGCCCTGAGCGCGCGGCTGAGCCGCACCTGGACACTCAAGCCCGGCTCGGTGTTTCGCGATGCCGACTGGGAATCGGCCAAGTCGCGGGCGCTCTCCAGTCTGCTGTCGGGGCAATGGCCGGCTGCGCGCATTGCCGACAGCCGCGCGACCATCGATCCGCAAACGCATCAGGCCCGCCTGCTGGTGCGGCTGGACACGGGCGCGGCCTATACCTTCGGCCCGCTCCACATCACCGGGTTGCAGCGCTATCCGGCCAGCATCGTGGAGCGGCTGGCGCCGATGCAGCCGGGGCAGCCGTATTCGCAGACCGCGCTGCTCGACTATCAGGCCGCTTTGCAGAACAGCCCCTACTTCCGCAACGCCGTGGTCGATGCCGATGTGCGTCAAGCGCAGGACGGCGTGGCGCCGGTGGATGTGCAGGTGACGGAAAACCGGGCGCAAAAACTCAGTTTCGGCGTAGGGGTGAGCAGCGATACCGGGCAGCGGGTGCAAATGGGCTGGCGCGACCTCGACTTTCTGGGGCGCGCCTGGCGGCTGTCGAGCGAGGTCAAGTTGCAAACGCGCGAGCAGAGCGGCAATCTGCGGCTGGCATTCCCGCGCACCGCGAATGGCTATGACGACAGCCTCACCCTGTTGCAAGACCGCGCCGACATTTCCGGCCTGGTCACGCGCAACAGCAGCATCGGGGCGCTGCGCGAGCGCACGCGCGGCCACATCGACACCGCACTGGCGCTGCAGTATCAGGCTGAAAGCCTGCAGCCCGCGGGCGCCGCCTCCAGCGAGGTGCATGCGCTGAGCCTGAACGATAGCTGGACGTGGCGCGACATCAACAGCGTGCTCTATCCCAGCCGCGGCGCCATCATCAATCTGCAACTCGGCGGCGCCAGCAAGGCGCTGCTGTCGTCGGCCAACTTCATCCGGCTCTATGCGCGCGGGCTCGGCTACTTGCCCATCGACCGCAGCAACCAGCTGGTTTTTCGTGCCGAGGCGGGCGCGGTGCTGGCCAATGGCGCCAGCGGCATTCCGCAGAATTTCCTGTTTCGCGCCGGTGGGGCCAATTCGGTGCGCGGCTATGCCTATCAAAGCCTGGGTCTGGTGCAGGGCGACGCCATCGTCGGCGGCCGCTATCTATTTACCGCCAGTGCCGAGTTCGATCACTGGTTCACCCGCCAGTGGGGCGGCGCGGTGTTTTACGACCTGGGCAACGCGGCCGATACCTGGGGCGCGCTCAAACCCGTGCGCGGCTATGGCGCGGGCGTGCGCTGGCGCAGCCCGGTGGGGCTGGTGTCGGTCGATCTGGCTTACGGTCAAGCGGTGCACCAATATCGCCTGAACTTCAGTGCGGGGCTGTCGTTCTGATGACCGAGCCGACCGCACCCGTCCCCGCCCCGCCGCCCAAGCCCCGCCGCCGCGGGCTGCGCCTGCTGCGCGTCTTGCTCTGGGCGCTGACGGCCACGGTCGCCGTGTTGATCGCCGCCGCAGCCGCCGTGGCTTGGCTGGGCAGCGAGAGCGGTCTGCAGTGGTTGGCCGCGCGCACGCCGCTGCGGCTGGGCAGCACGCAAATCACCCTGAAAGACGTGCAGGGCAGTCTGTGGAACTCGGTGCGCATCGGCCGACTGCAGCTCACCACCCCCAGCTCCATCACCCTCCTGCACGACGCCCGGCTGCGCTGGACGCCGACCGCGCTGTGGCAGCGCACCCTGCACATCCAGAACCTGAGCGCGCAGCGCATCGACGTGACGCCAACCCACGCCGCCGCCTCGACCGGCGCGCCGCAACTGCCCGCCAGCCTGCGCCTGCCGCTGCGCATCGACATCGACCATCTGGCCGTCGGCGCACTGCAGATCGGCCCGCCAGGGGCGTTGCGGTCTTACGGCAGCCTCAGCGGCCAGATGCACTACGGCCAGGGCCGCTACCGCGCGCAGTTCACCGCCCTCACCCCCTGGGCCCACGCCCAGCTCAGCGCCAGCCTAGGCGACGCCGCACCCTACGCGCTGCAGGCGAGCCTGAACGCCACGCACATCGGCCTGCCCGGCAAGGCGGCTGAGCGCAACGCTGCCGATCTGCGCGCCCACGGCGCCCTGCGCGACTTCACCCTCGACGGCACCCTGCAAATGGACACCGCCCGCGCCCAACTGCAGGCCCGTCTCACGCCATTCGATGCCACACCGCTGCGCAGCGCCCGGCTCAGCTCGAACGCGCTCGATCCCTCGGCCTTCGCCGCAGGGCTGCCCCGCGCCGCGTTGAATGTGCAGCTCGATCTCGGCCCGTCGAGCGCGCAAAGGCTGGTGGGCAGTCTGCGCGTGCGCAACACCCGGCCCGGCCCGATCGACCAGCAGCGCCTGCCGCTGCACAGCCTGAGCGCCACCCTCGCGGGCGATGCGCAGCAGGCCAGCGCGCACGATTTGCTCATCGATCTGGGCGCTGGCGGGGAAATCCGCGGCACGCTGCATTGGGCGCAGCCCGAGCTGCAGGCCCGCCTGCAGGTCGCCCGTCTCAACGCCCGCGCGCTCGACGGCAAGCTGGCCGCCACCCGCCTGTCCGGCCCGTTGGCGATCGACGCCAGCGCACAACAGCAAAGCATTCAGGCCACCCTCAACCAGCCGGGCTGGGACGTTCGGGTGCAAGCGCAGCGCCAGGGTGACACCGTGCATCTGCGCCAGCTGCTGCTCTCGGCGCTGGGCGGCCGTCTGGAGGCCAGCGGCACCCTGTCCACCGCAGGCACGCAGGCTTTCGAGCTGAGCGCCCGGCTGCGGCAGTTCAACCCTGCGCAATTCGGCGCCTACCCCCAGGCCGCACTGAACGCCGACCTCACTGCAAGCGGCGCCCTCACCCGCCGTCAGGCCAAGCTCGCGCTGCAACTCGCTCCGAGCGTGTGGCGCGGCCACACCTTCACCGGCCACGCCCGGCTCGCGCTCGACCCGCAACGCCTGTGGGACGTGGACGCCGCGCTCACCCTCGGCGCCAACCAGCTCAGCGCGATAGGCGCATTCGGCCAGCCCCGAGATGCCCTGCAGTGGACGCTGCACGCCCCGCAACTCGCTCAGATCGACCCTGCCCTGCAAGGCAGCGCCCAAGCGCAGGGCCAGTTGCAAGGCGGCTTGCAAGCGCCCTCGGGCACCGTCTCGCTACAAGCGGACGAACTGCGCTGGGCCAACGCGCTCACGCTGCAACACCTCAGCGCCCGCAGCACATTTAGCAACTTCAGCACCGGCCGCGCACCTGCCGCCACCGCCTTGCCAACCGCAAGCACCCTGCTCAACCGTGTCGCGGGCTCACTGCAGCTCGACCTCGACGGCCTGCGCTGGACCCAGGGCGCGCAAACCGTGCAGATCGGCAGTTTGCACACTCAGGCGCAGACCACGGCCGGGCTGGGCGGCCAACTGCAACTGGACGCGCGGCTGCAAGACCTGCGGCTCGCGTCAACTGCAAAAAGCAGCGCAGAAAAAGTGATCGATACCGCGACCCTGAACATCGCGGGCACCCGCGCCCAGCACACTCTGCTGCTTGCCGTCAAAGGCCAGTTGCCCCGGCCCAACGCCACTGCGCCCACACCACAACCCACATCGCAGCCCACCGCGCCGCCCTTGCCACTCGATCTCCGGCTGAGTGCTGCTGGCGGCTGGCACGGCGACCCGCAAGGCTGGCGCGGCCAGATCACCTCGCTGGACAACACCGGGCCGGTCGCGCTCAAACTCCAGGCTCCCGCAAAGCTCGATCTGGCGTTTTCCCCGCTGCGGCTGCAGGTTGAGCATGCTGCTCTAAAGCTGCAGGCCGGGCTGATCGATCTGGACAGCCTGCAGCTCGCCCCCGGCGTGTTGCGCACCGCGGGTCGTCTGCAGACCGTCCGCACCGCCGACCTGCTCGCCCTGGGCGGCATCGCCCCGGCGCGGCTGCGCGACACGCTGGTGCTTTCGGGCCGCTGGCAGATCGACGCCGGTGCAACCGTGAACGGCCAGATCCATCTACAGCGCGACAGCGGCGATATCGCGCTGCAACTCGCCGCCGCTCCCGCCAAGCCCGTGGGCACGGTCACCCTCGCCCCGACCTGCGACACCACCTTCGGCACCGCCGCATCGCGCGGCGGCTTCATGCCGCTGGGCATCGGCCAGCTGGTGCTCGACATCACGGCGAAAGACAGCCGCGTGCAGGCGCAGGGCGTGGTGCAGACCGCCATGGGCACGGCGCAGGCCAGCTTGGCCACCGAACTCAGCCGCCGCGGCGAGCTGTGGGGCATCGCGGGCAGCGCACCGCTGCAGCTCGACGCGGGCGCCGACATGCCCAGCCTGGCCTGGGCCGCGCCGCTGATCGGCTACGACTATCGCGCCGAGGGCCGTCTGCAACTCGCGGTGCAGGGCCGAGGCACCTTGGCCCTGCCGCAATACAGCGGCAGTCTCGATGGCCGGGCCCTGCGTCTGGCCTGGCCCGCGCAAGGCCTCGATCTTAAAAACGGCGTGCTGCGCGCCCATTTCACCGGCGACCGGCTTCAGCTCGATCAGCTCCAACTCCAGGGCGGCAAAGGGCAGCTCACCGCCACCGGCGACGCGCGGCTGCAAAACGGTCTGCCGCGCGCGACCCTGGACCTCAAGGCCGACAAGCTGCAACTGCTCAGTCGGCCCGACCGACAACTCATACTTAGCGGCACGGCGCAGGCCCGGCTGGCCGACAAGGTGCTGGCCCTCACCACCGACCTCACCGCCGACAGCGCCGA
This sequence comes from Thiomonas sp. SCN 64-16, assembly GCF_001725585.1. NCBI lineage: Bacteria > Pseudomonadati > Pseudomonadota > Betaproteobacteria > Burkholderiales > Thiomonas > Thiomonas sp. SCN 64-16. The sequence continues at coordinate 52,436 of NZ_MEGQ01000043.1, forward strand.
CATCGCCCTGCCCCGCGCCACCGGGCCCACGCTAAGCAGCGACGTGGTGGTCATCGGCCAGACGCCGTCGGCAAGCAAGCCCGCTGCCGCCATGCCCAGCGCCGTGCGCTTCGATGGCACCTTCAATCTGGGCTCCAACTTCCACCTCTACGGCCAGGGTCTCGACGCCACGCTGGGCGGCAGCGTGCGCGTGCGCGCCGACAACGGCGCCCCGCCCACGGCGACCGGCAGCATCGAAGTCGTCAAGGGCGAATACACCGCCTACGGCCAGCAATTACAGGTGACGCAGGGCCGCATCAACTTCGCCGGGCCGGTGGACAATCCCGGGCTGAATATCACCGCCACCCGCCCCAATCTGCCCACCGGCATCGAAGTCGGCGTGGCCATCAGCGGCAGCGCGCGGCGCCCGCTGGTCAAGCTCAGTTCCACCCCCGCCATGCCCGACACCGAAATTCTGTCGTGGTTGGTACTGGGTCAGCCGCTCGACCAGGTGGGCGCGTCCGACATCGGGCTGCTGCAGACCGCGGCAGCGGCGCTGCTCGGCCCCAGCGAGGGTCAGCCGCTGCAAACCCGGCTGGCGCATGCGGTGGGGCTGGATAGCATCAGCGTGCAAAGCGCGTCCAGCAGCACCGGAACAAGCAGCACCAATGGCGCCGCGACCGCGGCATCCGGCGGCGTGCAAAGCACCATCGTCACCCTGAGCAAGCGCCTGTCGGCCAACACCCTCGTCACCTTCTCGCGCGGAATCGACGGGGTATCGAGCATTTTCACCATCCAGCACCAACTCACCCGGCGGCTGTCGGTACAGGCTCAGACCGGCACCGAAAACGCGCTCGATCTGTTCTACACCTTCGAGTTTCAATGAACTAGGGCCTGTTAACGCTATTTATGCCCCCGCGTTGCCCCCAGACGGGGAGGGATGCAAGGCGGAGGTGCGAGGCA
>NZ_MEGQ01000044.1:0-2204 GCF_001725585.1 Thiomonas sp. SCN 64-16
CTTCTGCCCGTCCAGCCACACCGCCGGGGCGTTCGGGCCGGGGCGGCAACCCGGATGGCCGCCGCCGTGCCGGGCGGCACGGCCACGACCCGCCGCAGCACCAGCGCGGCGCCCCGCACGGCGCTCACCCGGTCGCCGGGGCGCAGGCGCTCCACTGCCACCGGGCCGTCCGGCGTGTCGATCGGCGTGCCGGCCGCGAAACCGGCGCCGGCCGTCGCCGGGGCGGCGCCGAAGCGCGCGGCGGCGGCGGCGGCGGTGGGGGGGAAGCGGTGCGGCGGCACGGTCATGCGGGGCAGGGTCTCGGCCAACGGGCGGCGCATCATAGAAGCCGCCGGCGCGCGGCGCGAGCCGGGTGCCCCGATTGCCAGGTTATCGCGAATGCCCCGCGACCGGAGCGGCCGGCGTCAGACCGCCGGCAGCCAGATCGCAACGGTTGAACCGACGCCGGTGACGCTGGCCAGGTCCAGCGCGCCCTCGTGGCGGCGGGCGAAGCCGCGGGCCATCGACAGGCCGAGCCCGGTGCCACGCCCCGGCCCCTTGGTGGTGAAAAACGCCTCGCCGGCCCGCGCCAGGGTCGCCGCGTCCATGCCGATGCCGCTGTCGTGCACCGATACACGGACGTAGCGGCCCGGAAGCAGATCGTTCCGCTCGCCTTCGGCGACCTGCCGTTCGGCGGCCTCGATGGCGATGTTGCCGCCGGATGGCATGGCGTCGCGGGCGTTGACCACCAGGTTGATGAGCGCCGATTCGAACCCCGCCGCCTCGCCGCGCACCGGCGGCAGGCCGGGGGGGATGGTCAGGCGCAGGTGGTACTGCGCGCCCAGCGGGCCGGCCAGCAGGTCCTGCACGGCGCGCAGCGCGGCCGGCACCTCCAGGCTCGGCGGCGTGCCAGGCGCCGGGCTGGACTCGCGGCGGGTATGGTCCAGCATGCGCCGTGTGAGCGCGATGCCGCGCTCGCTGGCGGTGATGATCAGCCCGGCGCTGCGCCGGCCGGGCGAGCCCTCCGGCGCGGCACCTTCCAGCAGCTCGGCGTTGAGGATCACCGTTTGCAGCAGGTTGTTGAAATCATGCGCGACCCCGGCGGCGAGCTGGCCGAGGGCGGCGACCTTCTCGGTCTGGCGCAGCCGCGCCTCCAGCTCGGCGCGCTCCATCGCCTGCGCCTGCCCGGCCTCGGCCACCGCGGTGCGACTGCGCAGCTCCACCTGCTCGCGCATGGTGGTGGCCTGGGCGCGGGCGGTCAGGATCAGCAGCAGCGCCATCGCCGCCGCCGCGCCGATGGTCGGCGACAGCATCTGGCGCAGCCAGCTGGCGGTGACCACCGCCGGGTCCATGCGGTGGATGATGGTCATGCGGTAGTTGCGCACCGGCCGGATGGCGACCAGGTGCAGCCCGGCGAGCAGCGAGCCGGAAGAGGCGAAGCGCACCCCCCGCCCCAGCCCGGCCTGCTGCGTCGGCACCATGCCGCGCAGCGCCTCCAGCGCCAGGTCGCCCGGCGGCAGGGTCTCGCCCTCCTTGGTGACCGGGGTGGGGAAGTCGGCCAGCAGCGAGCCGTCGTCGCGGATGATGGTGAAGCCGGTCTGGCGGGTTTCGGCGATGTCGCTGAAGAACTTCTCGAAATAGGCCGGCGCGAAGGAGGAGGCGATGACGCCGCCGTCGGACAGGCCGTCGGCACCGATGCGCGGGCGGGAGGCATGCACCTGCACCCGCCCGTCGACCCGGCTGATCACCACCGGGCTGATGAACGTGCCCTCGGTGCGCCGGCCGGCCGGCCAGGCGCGCACATAGTCGCGGTCGGCCAGCACGAGCTGTTGCGGCGGGTTGGGGGTTTCGCTAGCCACCGCCAGCCGGCCGGTGGGGTCGATCACCCCCAGTGTCTCGACGGTGGGGGTGGCGCGGTCGATGCGGTTGGCGAAATCATGCGCGGCGGGGGTGGCGCGCATCTCCTGCCAGCTCATGCCGGCGACGAAGGCCTCCATGCCGGCCAGCACCGCGTCCTGGGTTTCCAGCGAGCGGAGCACCTGCTCGTGCACCATGTCCACCGTGCGGGCCATTTCGCCGCGCGCGGAGGCCAGCACGTTGTTGGAGGTCCACCACCCGGCGGCGACCAGGCAGACCAGCGGCAGCAGCACGGAGGCGATCCACAGCCGGCCGAAGCCCGGCGCGATGAGGCCGAGCAGGCGGCGCGACCGCGCCGGCTCGGGCGC
>NZ_MEGQ01000044.1:2249-37823 GCF_001725585.1 Thiomonas sp. SCN 64-16
ACAGGGGCGCCTTGGGTAGGGCCGCCTTGGATAGGACTGGCAGTTGCCAATGCGGGGGCCGCCATGGTCCATTCGTTCTCCTGTCACGAAGTGAGAGGGTGGCATTGCCAGGCGCTCAGCAACAGTGAGTATTGCGTCAATTCTGCGGGATAAGGTGAAGTAACGGATCGGCCCGCCGCTGGCGGCCTCGCGGCCCGGCCGCCGCGGCAAAAAAAACCCGGCGGATTTGCCGCCGGGCCGGGCACATGCTGGTGCCGCGCAGTCTGGGCGCCGCAGCACGCGGCCGGACGCCCGGGGGATCGTCTGGCAGGACCGAGACGGCCACGCCAACGGGGGAACCCTGCGCGCTTTCGGCGGCGGGCGCTTTGATCCTGGTCAAAGTAACGCCCTAAAGGTGACGCAACCGGATTGACCGGCGGCGCGGCCGCTGCCTAGATCGGCCGCATGAACGTCCAGCAAGCCCCCGAGGCAGCGCACCTGCCCGCATCGCACCCCGCATCTCATCCCGCAAATGCCGGTTCGTCACCGTTGCCCTTGCAGAGTACGCCCGCCATCGCAGGCTCGGCGCCGGTGCCAGTTGCGCCGGTAGCCTCTGCTGCAACCAGCGCTGCTTCGGGCAATGTGCTGCAACTGGCGGCGAGCGCGCCGAGCTGGGTGCAAGTCACCGCCAGCAACGGCAAGGTGATTTTTTCTCAGCTCATGCAACCCGGTGCGCCGCAAAGCATTCAGGTGCCTGCGGGAAGCACGCCGCTGGCCATCGTAGTGGGCAACGCGCCGCACACCACGGTGAGCTACGCAGGCAAGCCCGTCGATCTCACCCCGGATACGCGAGCGAATGTCGCGCGCTTCACCCTGAAATAAATCGGTCATTCATGGAACTGCTCGACCCTCCCATTTCCGAAGCCGTGCCCGCCCGCCACCGCACGCGTCAGGCTCGCGTGGTCTGGGGCGATCATGTGGTGACCGTGGGCGGTGACGCGCCGGTGCGCGTGCAGTCCATGACCAATACCGATACGGCCGACGCGATCGGCACAGCCATTCAGGTCAAGGAGCTTGCGGTGGCGGGCTCGGAACTGGTGCGCATCACGGTGAACACGCCCGAGGCTGCAGCGGCTGTGCCGGCCATCCGCGAGCAGCTCGACCGCATGGGCGTTTCGGTGCCGCTCATCGGCGACTTTCATTACAACGGCCATCGGCTGTTGACCGACTTTCCCGATTGCGCCCGCGCGCTGTCCAAGTACCGCATCAACCCGGGCAATGTGGGCAAGGGCGACAAGAAAGACAAGCAGTTCGGTCAGATGATCGACATCGCCCAGGCTTACGACAAACCCGTGCGCATCGGGGTGAACTGGGGCAGTCTCGATCAGGAACTGCTCGCCAGCCTGATGGACGCCAATGCCCGCCGCGCCCAGCCTTATGAGGCGCGCCAGATCATGGCGCAGGCGCTGGTGCTCTCGGCGCTGGAATCGGCTCAGCGTGCTCGTGAATTGGGGATGGATCCGGCGCAGATCCTGCTGTCGTGCAAGGTTTCCAATGTGCAGGATCTCATCACGGTGTACCGCGCCCTGGCGGCGCGTTGCGACTATCCCCTGCATCTCGGCTTGACCGAGGCCGGCATGGGCACCAAAGGCGCGGTGGCCTCGACTGCGGCGCTGGCTGTGCTGTTGCAAGAGGGCATCGGCGACACCATCCGCGTGTCTCTCACCCCCGAGCCGAATGCGCCGCGCAGCCAGGAAGTGGTGGTGGCGCTGGAAATCCTGCAGGCTCTGGGCCTGCGCGCCTTCACGCCCAGCGTCACCGCCTGCCCGGGCTGCGGCCGCACCACCAGCACCTTTTTTCAGGAACTGACCCAAAGCATCGACACGTTTCTGCGCGCGCAGATGCCCATCTGGCGTACCCGCTACCCCGGTGTGGAGCAACTGCGCGTGGCCGTCATGGGCTGTATCGTCAATGGCCCGGGCGAGAGCAAGCACGCCGACATTGGCATCAGTCTTCCCGGTACCGGCGAGGCGCCGGCGGCGCCGGTGTTTATCGATGGTGAGAAGCGTATGACTCTGCGTGGCGACAATATTGCCGCCGAGTTCCAGGCCATCGTCGAGCAATACGTTCAACAGCGCTACGGCGCGCCCCATCGCCATCCTGAACAGGTGGCTTGAATTTCATGGCAGACAAACTCAGTGCCGTCAAAGGCATGAATGACATCGTGCCGCCCAAATCGGCGGCGTGGGAGTGGTTTGAAGAGCAGGTGCGCGCGCTCATGGGCAGCTACGGCTACCAGAATCTACGCACGCCCATACTCGAATACACCCCGCTGTTCGTGCGCGGCATCGGCGAAGTGACCGACATCGTCGAAAAAGAGATGTACAGCTTCACTGACGCGCTCAACGGCGAACCGCTCACGCTGCGGCCCGAAGGCACGGCGGCCGTGGTGCGCGCGTGCATCGAACATTCGCTGCTGTATGACGGCGGCAAGCGGCTCTGGTACACCGGGCCGATGTTCCGCCACGAGCGGCCGCAACGCGGGCGCTATCGCCAGTTCCATCAGGTTGGTGCCGAGGCGCTGGGTTTTGCCGGGCCGGATGTGGACGTGGAGCTCATTCTGATGGCCCGTCAGCTCTGGGCGCGTCTGGACCTGAGTGAACTGGTCACGCTCGAAATCAACTGTCTCGGTCAGGCCGACGAGCGGGCGCGGCATCGCGTGGCGCTCATCGCCTATCTCGAACAACACATCGATCAACTCGATGAAGATGCGCGCCGCCGCCTGCACAGCAATCCGCTGCGCGTGCTCGATACCAAGAATCCGGCCATGCAGGCGCTGGTGGAGGGGGCGCCCAAGCTCATCGACTATCTCGGCGAAGCGTCTCTGGCGCATTTCGAGGGGGTGCAGGCGCTGTTGCGCGCGGCGGGGCAGTCTTTCACCCTCAATCCGCGACTGGTGCGCGGGCTGGACTATTACAACCTCACGGTGTTCGAGTGGGTGACCGACCGGCTGGGCGCGCAGGCCACGGTTTGCGCGGGCGGACGCTACGACGGGCTGATCGAGCAGATCGGCGGCAAGCCCACGCCAGCCTGCGGTTGGGCGCTGGGCATGGAGCGGGTGCTCGAACTGCTGATCGAAGCGGGTCAGAATGCGCCCGTGAGCGCCCCTCATGCCTACGCCGTGATGACCAGCCCTGAGTTGATGTCGCGTGTCATGCCCCTGTGCGAGTCTTTGCGTGCTGCCGGAGTGCGGGTGCAACTGCACATGGGCGGCGGCAGCATGAAGTCGCAAATGAAAAAGGCCGACGCCTCCGGCGCGCGCTGGGCGCTGGTGTTCGGTGAACAGGAATTGCAGTCCGGGCAGGTCGGTATCAAGGATCTGCGCGGCGCGCAGGATGCGCAGCAGCAGCGCATGCTGCCGCTGGAACCCTTGCAGACGCTGGTTTGCGCTCTGCTCTGAATGGCCAACCTAAAATAGCCGCTTTTCGTCCCCCATCGACCCATGAGCTACAACTTCGAAGAACAAGAGCAGATCGCCCAGATGCGCCATTTCTGGGAGCGTTGGGGCACCCAGATTTCCGCGGGTGTGCTGGCCGTCGCTGTGGGTTTCGCCGGCTATTACGGCTGGCAATGGTGGCAACGCAACCAAGGGGCGAAGGCGGCAGTGGTGTTCGAGCAGGTGCAGGCTGCCATCCAGAGCAATAGTCCTGACAAGATCGAGCAGGCCTGGGCCGTCATGCAGAGCAAGGTTCCCGGCAGTGCCTATGCCGGCATGGCTGCGCTGGCCGTCGCCAAGTCCTTGCACGACGCGGGTAAAAACGAACAGGCCATCGCCGCGCTCAAGTGGGCTTCCGAGCATGCGGCCGGGCCGAGCGCGCGCTCAGTGGCCCGGCTGAATCTCTCGGCCTTGCAGATCGATGCCAAGCAATATGCCGAGGCGATCAAAACCCTGGCTGACGTGCCCGAGCCGACTTTCGCCGCCCTGTTTGACATCCGCCGCGGCGATCTGGCCATGCTGCAAGGCGAGCGCGACGCGGCCCGTACCGCTTACGAAGCCGCACTCAAGGCATTGCCTGCCGATTCATCACAGCGCGCTGCGGTGGAGCAAAAACTGCAGTCGGTCGGCGGAGGTGCGGCATGAGCGCGACCCGTCAGAGTTCCCGCTTTGTGGCGCCACGCTTCGTGCGGCTGGTGCGTCTGGCTCTGCCTCTCTTGCTGGTCGCGGGCTTGGGCGCTTGCGCTTCGGGCTCCAAACCGCCTGAGCCGATGCCGCTGACCCCGGTGGTCAACATCCTGACCGTCAAGCAAGCCTGGACGCAGAATATTGGCGCGGTGCCCGCGTGGTTCCAGACCGCAACACTGCCGGACGCCGTCGTCGTGGCCTCGGCAGACGGGCAGGTCATGCGCCTGAACAGCGCCACCGGGCAGGTGGTCTGGTCGGCCAAGGTGACTGCGGGCATCAGCGCAGGGACTGGGAGTGACGGCACCTTTACCGCCGTGGTCGACAAGAACAACGGCCTCGTGTCGATCGGCCCCAAGGGCCAGCTGCTGTGGCGCTATCAGTTACCGGCTACGGTGCTCACACCGCCTTCCGTGTTCGACGGTCGCATCATCGTCCAGGCAGCCGATCAGCGCGTGTTTGCCTTTGACGCGGCGACCGGCAAGCGTTTGTGGCAAGCCGACAGTCGCGCCGCCTCCCTGCTGGTGCAACAGGCCGGCGGTATCGTGGAGCGCAACGGCGTGGTGATGATCGGCACCGGCCTCGGGCGCATCGATGCTTATGACCTGGACAACGGTTTGCCGCGCTGGCAGGCCACTCTCGCACGCCCCCGTGGCGTGACCGAGGTCGAGCGCGTGGTGGGCATTACCGGCCAACCGGCACTGCTGGGCTCGGTACTGTGCGCGCGTGCCTACCAATCCGCCGTGGGCTGCGTGGACGCTGATACCGGCCGCATGCTCTGGACGCGCACCGCCAACGGCTACACCGCGCTGAGCATGAACGATCAGGAAGTCGTCGGAACGCAGGCGAACGGCGACGTTCAGGCGTATTCGGCCACCGATGGCGTACCGAGCTGGACCAATGCCCAGATGAAATGGCGCAAGCTGAGCGCGCCGCTTTTGGTCGGTCGCACGGTGGCGGTGGGTGACTATCAGGGCTATATCAGCTTTCTTTCCGCCAAGGACGGCAGCATCGTCGGCCGCGTGGCGACCGACGGCAGCGCCATCCAGTCGGCGCCCGTGGTCGTGGGCAAGACCCTGGTGGCGGTCACGGCCAAGGGCGGGGTCTACGCCTTCGTGCCGGACTGAGAGGGTGTGAACAAATCCGCCATGTCCGCTCATCGCGCCCAAACACCCCCGCTCGGCGTTGCGTTCGGTGTCGTAAGCGCGCGCCGTGCCGAGGGGCACGGCTTTGCTTTGCGCCTTGATCCGGGGCGCTTGGACGCGCTGCTCGGCCACGCCGAATCTATTCACACCCTCTGACATGACCCCTATCGTTTCGCTGGTTGGCCGACCGAACGTCGGCAAGTCCACCCTGTTCAATCGCATGACACGTTCACGCGATGCCATCGTGGCCGACATGCCTGGCCTTACCCGCGATCGTCATTACGGCATGCTGCGCATGGCGGATCGGCCGGTCATCGTGGTCGATACCGGCGGCTTCGAGCCCGTGGTCGATACCGGCATCGTGCACCAGATGGCGCGGCAGACGCGCCAGGCCATTGCTGAGTCCGATCTGGTGGTGTTTCTGGTCGATTTGCGCACTGGGCTCAGTCCGCAAGACCTGCATATCGCCGCCGAATTGCGCAAGACCGGCAAGCCCATTCTTCTGGCCGTGAACAAGGCCGAAGGTCGGCATGGCCATCCGGCGCTGGCCGAATTCCACGAACTCGGCTTGGGCGAGCCCTTTTCCATCAGCGCCGCACACGGTGACTCGGTGCCCGATTTGCTGGATCGTATTCTGCAAGCGCTGCCTTCCGAGCCTTCCGAGGGGATACCCGAGACCGAGGCGGCAAGTGATGTCGGCGCCGAGACCGCGCCCGGCCCCGAGACCACGAAGCCGCGCGAGCACAGCCTGCGTCTGGCCATTGCCGGGCGGCCCAATGTGGGCAAGTCCACACTGGTCAATGCGCTGGTCGGTGAAGAACGGGTGATTGCCTTCGACATGCCCGGCACGACCCGCGACGCGATCGAAGTGCCGTTCGAGCGCGACGGTCGCAAGTTCATCCTGATCGACACCGCTGGACTGCGGCGCAAAGGCAAGGTGTTCGAGGCGGTAGAAAAATTTTCGGTCATCAAGACGCTGCAAGCCATCGAGCAGGCCAACGTCGTCGTGCTGCTGCTCGACGCGACCGAAGGCGTTTCAGACCAGGATGCGCATATCGCCAGTTTTGCCGTTGAAGCGGGCAGGGCGCTCGTGCTGGCGGCCAACAAGTGGGATGCGGTGGACACCTACGGGCGCGAACGTCTGATGGTCGCCATCCGTCAGCGTCTGCCCTTCGTCAGCTTTGCGAAATTTCACAGCATTTCCGCCCGCACGGGCTCAGGTCTGAACGGGCTGATGAAGTCGGTCATCGCCGCTCACGCTGCGGCCTATCGCAAATTGCCCACCCCCAAACTCACGCGCGCCATTATCGAAGCGGTGGCGCAGCAACAGCCGCCGCGTTCCGGCCCGGTGCGACCCAAGTTGCGATACGCGCACCAGGGCGGCACCAACCCGCCGATCATCATCATTCATGGCAGCGCGCTCGACCGGGTACCCGCCACCTACACGCGCTATCTGGAAGGCCAATTGCGTGAAAAATTCGACTTGACGGGCACCCCTTTGCGGGTGGAATACCGCAGCAGCACCAACCCCTACGCGCGCGACGACTGATGGCCCCGGCGCGGCGACCTGCGCGGGCACTATGGTATTTTCCAACCTCTTGCATTCCAGACCATGAATGCCATTTAAGCTTTCCTCACCCCAATGGAGAATAAGATGAGTAACAAAGGGCAGTTGCTACAAGACCCCTTTCTGAACCTGCTGCGCAAAGAGCACGTCCAGGTGTCGATTTATCTGGTCAATGGCATCAAGTTGCAAGGTCACATCGAATCTTTCGATCAATACGTGGTGTTGCTGCGCAATACCGTCACCCAGATGGTTTACAAGCACGCCATTTCCACGGTCGTTCCGGCACGTCCCGTCTCCTTCCAAATCGGTGAGCAAGAAGCACCCGCAGCCTGAAGGGCAGCCTCAGGGGCCTGAGCGCGCTGCATTGGTCAGCGTCCAGCAGCGACGTCTCTCATCCGACGACGCGCTGGCTGAGTTGGAGCAGCTCAGCACGTCCGCCGGTTATGCCTTGGCGGGCGAGCTGTCCTGTGTGCGAGCACGGCCCGACGCAGCGACCTACATCGGCTCGGGCAAGCTCGATGAATTGAGCGAACTGGTCAGCACCACTTCGGCGGACACCATCATTTTCGACAATGCACTGAGCCCCATCCAGCAGCGCAATCTGGAGAAGGCGCTGGGCAAACCCGTCATCGACCGTACGGGCCTCATCCTCGAAATCTTCGCCCGTCGTGCGCAGAGCGCCGAAGGCAAGATGCAGGTCGAGCTCGCTCGTCTCGAACACCTGGCCACCCGCCTGGTGCGCGGCTGGACTCACCTGGAGCGCCAGACCGGCGGTATCGGCGTGCGAGGCGGCCCTGGCGAAAAGCAGATCGAGCTCGACCGCCGGATGCTCGACGACAAGATCAAGATGCTTCGTACACGTCTGGGCAAACTGGGGCGCCAGCGCATGACGCAACGCCGTGCGCGCAGGCGCACCGGCGCGTTTCGCGTGGCCTTGGTGGGCTACACCAATGCGGGCAAAAGCACGCTGTTCAACGCACTCACCAAGTCGAAAATTTACGCGGCCGACCAGCTTTTTGCGACCCTCGACACCACTACGCGCAAGTTCTACCTGGGCCCGCAGGTCAACGTCACCCTGTCCGACACGGTGGGTTTCATCCGCGATCTGCCCCACACCTTGATCGAGGCCTTCAAGGCTACGCTCGAAGACACACTTCAGGCCGATTTGCTGCTGCACGTCGTGGATGCCAGTTCGCCCATGTTGCGCGAGCAGATGGATGAAGTTCACGCCGTTCTGCGCGAGATCGGCGCGGACGATATTCCGCAATTCTTGATCTTCAACAAATCTGATCTGTTGCCAGTGAACCTTCAGGTTACAAATGGTCACACTCAATCTGAGGGCATCGAAGCGCGTGCTAGCATGCCTCGGCTTGTCGTAAGCGCCTTGACCGGCGCCGGTGTTGCCTCCCTCAAAAGTGCGCTGCTGGAAGCGGTATTGGCTGATCCCCGCTTCCAATCCTCTGCTTCAGCTTTGTCGGACACTACTCAAATTTCCGCATGACTCCCTTACGTTTTTGGCCTCGTGTGTGGCCTTTTTCGCGCATGTTCAACCTCAATGACCCGCGTTGGGGCAAGGACGACGGCACGAACGGTCAGCAAAGCAATAACAACCAAGATCCGAACCGGCGTCCTGGCAGCGGCGGCCCGCCCGATCTCGATGAACTCTGGCGTGATTTCAACCGCAAGCTCAACGGCCTGTTCGGCAAGAAGCGCGGCTCAGGCAACGGTGGCGGCACGCCGCCGCAACGTCCCGACCTCTATCCCTCAGCCAAGGGCATGGGCGTGGGGGTCATCATTCTGGTGGTCATCGGGGTGCTGGGCTGGCTGTCTTCCGGCTTTTTCATCGTGCAGGAAGGTCAGCAAGCTGCGGTGACGCGTTTTGGCAAATTGGCCTACATCACCGACGCCGGTTTTCACTGGCGCCTGCCGTATCCGTTCGAGGCCGATGAAATTGTCAACGTCTCGCAGGTTCGGTCGGTCGAGGTCGGGCGCGGCGGCGAGGTGAAGGCAACGGGCTTGCCCGAGTCGGCCATGCTGACGGAAGACGAGAATATCGTCGACGTTCGCTTCGCCGTGCAGTACCGCATCGACAACGTGGTGGACTACCTCTACAACAACCGCAGTCCGGACGACGCGGTATCGCAGGCGGCTGAAACCGCGGTGCGCGAGGTCGTAGGCAACAAGACGCTCGACTATGTGCTCTACGAGGGCCGCGAGCAAGTGGCCAGCGATGTGCAGGTTTTGACGCAGAAAATTCTCGACCGCTACAAGACCGGCATCGTCATCACCACCGTCACGCTGCAGAACGTGCAGCCCCCGGAACAGGTGCAGGCCGCTTTCGATGACGCCATCAAGGCGGGACAAGACCGTGAACGGCTGAAGAACGAAGCCCAGGCCTACGCCAACAACGTCATTCCCCGTGCGCAGGGCACCGCGTCGCGATTGATCCAGGACGCCGAGGCTTACAAGGCGCAGGTTGTGGCACAGGCGCAGGGCGATACCTCTCGCTTCGATCAGATCCTGCAGCAATACGAAAAGGCGCCGCAAGTCACCCGCGAGCGTATGTATCTCCAAACCATGCAAGACATTCTTTCCAGCGTTTCCAAGGTCATGGTGGATTCGCGCAACAACAATAACCTCCTCTACATGCCACTGGATAAATTGCTGCAGCAATCCGCAGGCAAGGCCCCCACGAGTGCCACGGCCGCGCCGGCTGCTCCCCCCACCACCGTGCCGACCTTGCCGGCGGCCTCCGTGGGCACCGCCCCTGCGACGGCCGACAGTTCAGCGTCCGCGCCGGACGGAACCGCCCCTTCCAGTTCAAGAACCTCGCGCGATACCCTGCGTGAGCGCAACTTCCAGTGAGGGCTGAGCAATGAACAAGATCATTCTGGCTCTCGTGGCGCTGGTCGTGGCCATTCTGTTGCTGTCTTCTAGCTTGTTCGTGGTCGATCAACGGCAGTTCGCCGCTGTGTTCGGCTTGGGGCAGATCAAACGGGTCATCAGCACCCCTGGCCTATATTTCAAGATACCGGCGCCTTTCGAGAATGTGGTGTTTCTCGACAAGCGCATCCTGACCCTGCAAAGCCCTGATACCGATCGTTTCATCACGGCCGAGAAGAAAAACGTGGTGGTGGACTGGTATCTGAAATGGCGTATCACCAATCCGACCGAGTTCATTCGCAGTTACGGCGGCGATCAGCGACGCGCGGGCGACCGGCTTTCGCAGATCGTCAAAGCGGCGCTGAACGAGCAGATCACGCGTCGCACCGTGCGCGAGGTGCTTTCTTCGCAGCGCGACCAGGTCATGAAGGACGTGCAGACCGGCATTGCGAAAGACATCAAGGGTACGGGCATCCAGATCGTCGACATGCGACTGACCCGCGTGGACTTCGTTTCCTCCATCACCCAGTCGGTCTATCGCCGCATGGAGGCCGAGCGCCAGCGCGTCGCCAACGAATTGCGTTCGACCGGCTACGCCGAGGCGGAAAAGATTCGCGCCGAGGCCGACAAGCAGCGTGAAATCGTGATTTCTCAGGCGTACAGCAAGGCGCAGACCATCAAGGGTCAGGGCGATGCCGAAGCCTCGTCGATCTATGCCAAGTCGTTCGGGCAGAACCCGCAATTCGCCGAGTTCTATCGCAGCCTCGAGGCCTATCGCGCCAGCTTCAACAGCAAGTCCGATGTCCTGGTGCTCGACCCGAACAGCCAGTTCTTCCAGTTCTTCCGCGGGCCGGGTGGAGCGGCCTTGAAGCCGGGCAAGTAAATCCGCAGGAGAAGACCGTCTTAACCGGCGGTCTCTGGCGGTCAAAATGCGGTATCTGCGATGCAGAACGTCTTGCTCCTTGCCATTGGCATGGTTCTGGTCATCGAAGGCCTGATGCCGCTGTTTTTCCCCCGCCAGTGGCGAGACATGTTCCGGCAGATCATGGCACTGACCGACGGTCAACTACGCTTCGTCGGTCTGATCGCCGTTGCGATCGGCCTTCTCCTGGTGTTCCTCCTCAAGTAAGCTTGGATGTTGCACGGATGACCGTGCCCCATTTTTCTGCGCGTCTTATGAGCAACTGGCGTCTTCCCGAATATTTTTCCGATGTGTTGCCGCGTGAGGCGGCGGTGATCGAGCACCTGCGCCGCGCCTGCCTCGACACGGCGCGGGGCTATGGCTATGCCCTGGTCATGCCGCCGTTGCTGGAGTTTGTCGATTCGCTACTGTCGGGCACCGGGCAAGACCTCGATCTGCAAACTTTCAAGCTGATTGACCAGATCTCCGGGCGGGCGCTGGGCTTGCGTGCCGACATGACGCCGCAGGCCGCCCGTATCGACGCTCACTTGCTGAATCAGGACGGCGTGACGCGCGTTTGCTATTGCGGCAGCGCGGTGCGCACGCATCCCGAGGGCGTGCACGCCAGCCGGGAAATTCTGCAATTCGGCGCCGAACTGTACGGGCATGTCGGACTGGAAGCCGATCTCGAAGTGCAGCAGCTGGCGCTGGACTGCCTGCGACTGGCCGGGGTGGAGCGGGCTGCGCTCGATCTGGCCGACAATCGTATCGTGCGTGGCGTGCTGTCAGGCTTGCTGCTCGGGTCGCAAGACATGGAAGCGATTCTCGATGCACTGGCCAGCAAGGATGCCGGAGAACTACGGTTGCTGACTCGCGACTGCACGCCAACCCAACGCGCAGCCATTCTCGCCCTGCCCGAGCTGTACGGCGATGCGGACGTGCTCCTTGAGGCGCGGCGCGTGTTGCCGCAGCATGCACTCATTTCCCAGGCGCTCGACGATCTGTCGGCTCTGGCCCGCCACCACCAGCAGCAGGGCGCGCAGGTGCAGATCGATCTGGCCGATATGCGCGGCTATCGCTATCACAGCGGGGTGATTTTCAGCGTGTACGCACAAGGCTATGCCAATGCCGTGGCGCGTGGTGGGCGTTACGACGAAGTCGGCGCCAGCTTTGGCCGACCGCGCGCTGCCACCGGATTCTCCATGGACTTGCGCGAAGTGGCGGGCTTCGCCGCCGCGCCGCAGGCCAGCGCCGCCATTGCTGCGGAGTGGTCAACAGCCTCTGGTTTGTCGGAGGCGGTCGCCGATTTGCGACGCCGGGGCGAAACCGTGGTGCAATTACCCCCTGGCCAGGCGCACGAAGCATGCGCCTTCAGCCGCCAGCTTGTTCAGCGAGGCGGTGCCTGGCTGGTTGAAGATCGCGGCTGATCTTCCCTAACGCTATCGTTGGATAGACTGATTTACTTGAGAGAACACACGCGTGAATACTGGTCGTCATGTGGTCGTAGTGGGCACCCAATGGGGCGATGAGGGCAAAGGCAAGGTCGTCGATTGGCTGACCGATCATGCTCAGGGCGTGGTGCGCTTTCAGGGCGGTCACAACGCGGGGCATACGCTGGTGATCAACGGGCAGAAAACCGCGCTGCAGCTCATTCCTTCAGGCGTGATGCGCGCGGGCGTGGCCTGTTATGTCGGCAATGGCGTGGTGGTCGATCCGCAACACCTGTTGCTTGAAATTGGTCGCCTCGAAACGGCTGGAGTGGATGTGCGCTCACGGCTGCACATCAGCGAGTCCTGCCCAGTCGTACTCCCTACCCATGTGGCGCTCGACAAAGCGCGCGAGGTGCGCCGCGAAAACGACGGCAGCGGCAAGATCGGCACCACCGGCAAGGGCATCGGGCCGGCTTATGAAGACAAGGTGGCCCGCCGCGCCATCCGTCTGCAGGACCTCAAGCATCCGCAGCGCCTGCAGACCAAGCTTGCTGAAGTGCTCGATCTGCACAATTTTGTGTTGAAGAATTATTTGCACACCGACCCGCTCGATCGCGGGATGGTGATGGATCAATTGCTCAAATCCGCCGAGCAGGTGCGGCCCCTGTTGGCCGACGTGGGGTACCTGATTCATCAGGCCCATCTGCGCGGTGATCGCTTGCTGTTCGAAGGGGCGCAAGGTTCGCTGCTCGACATCGACCACGGTACTTATCCCTTCGTGACTTCGAGCAATTGCGTGGCCGGTACCGCCGCGGCGGGATCGGGCGTCGGCCCCGGCATGCTGCACTATGTGCTGGGCATCACCAAGGCGTACACCACCCGGGTGGGCAGCGGCCCCTTCCCGACGGAGTTGCCCACCACGGAGGCGGGCAGCGTGGGGCATCACCTCTCCAGCGTGGGTCAGGAGTTCGGCACAGTGACGGGGCGTGCGCGCCGCTGTGGCTGGCTGGATGTTGCGGCGCTCAAACGGGCGGTCATCATCAACGGCGTGTCGGGGCTGTGCATCACCAAGCTCGATGTGCTCGACGGCCTGCCGACCATCCGCGCCTGTGTGGGTTATATGCTCGACGGCGAACGGCGCGACGTGCTCCCGCTCGATGCCGACGAGATCGAGCGCTGCGAACCGATCTACGAAGATTTTCCGGGCTGGACGCAAAGCACCAAGGGCCTCACGACCTGGGATCAACTACCTGCTGCGGCGCGCAGCTATTTGCAGCGGGTGGGCGAGTTGATCGGCGCGCCGATCGACATGGTGTCGACCGGCCCCGACCGCGATCACACCATCGTGCTGCGGCATCCGTTTCAGGCTTGAGCGTTCGGTGCGCTCCGGCAGATTTCATTTTCCACACGTTCACAAAGGTTCGGCCATGCTCAGCGAGGACGGCAAGCATCTCTATGTTTCCTGGGACGAATACCACGCCCTGATCGAAAAACTCGCCCTCAAGGTGCATGCCTCGGGCTGGGAGTTCGATCAGATCCTCTGCCTGGCGCGAGGCGGGGTGCGGCCTGGAGACATTCTTTCTCGCATTTTCGACAAACCCCTGGCCATCATGTCCACCAGCTCCTACCGCGAAAGTGCCGGAACGGTGCAGGGCCGCCTAGACATCGCCCGCTACATCACGCTGCCGCGCGGGGAGCTTGAAGGGCGCGTGCTGCTCGTTGATGATCTGGCCGATTCGGGCGAGACCTTGAAAGCCGTTGAAAACCATTTGCGCAGCGCCGGAAAAATTACCGATCTGCGCAGCGCCGTGATCTGGGTCAAGGGCATTTCGACCTATCTGCCCGAGTACTACGTGGACATGCTGCCCACGAGCCCCTGGATACACCAGCCCTTTGAAGAGTACGACGTGTTACGTCCGACTCGTCTGGCCGAGCGCTGGAAAATCTGAGTCGGAGGTCGCTGCCAGCTCATGGGCAGCAGCTCATGGGCAACTCAGCGGCAATACTGCGAAATGAGTCCGGCGATCTTGGCGCGTTCTGCGGCGCGTTGCGCATCGTCCATGATGACCCGCTGGCCTTGGGCGTCGATTTGCACCATGCGTTGACCGCTATCGAGCACCTGGAGTTGCTTTTGCGCCTGCAGGCAGTTCTGCTGGTTCACAAGCGCCTGGGCCTGTTGCTGCTGTAGTTTGGCCTGTTCCTGCGCGGCTTGCTCGGCCTTTTTCTGTTCCGCGATTTTCTTTTCCAACTCGTTGCTGGCCTGGGGCTGCGATGCCGAGTGACTTGCGGCGGCTGGAACGGCGGCGTTCGCTGTGGGGCGCTGCAGAATGTTGCTGGCGGGAATGTTGGCCGGAGGCGGCTGGTCGCTGTAATGCACCACGCCGCTGGCATCGCGCCATTTCCACTGCGCGGCGTGGGCAGACGTTATCCCCATCAGGGCCATGGCCAGAAACAGTGCGCTGCTGAAAACGCGAAATAGCGGAGCAGGTGCGAGAGTGCGCATAAGGATTCCCAAAGTCGCCGTGGTCAAAACAGGCTGCTAGCTTAGCGCGGTTGTGCGGCCTATCGGTCGGTTCGCAGCGCGCTGAGCGCCGCGGTGACGCGCACCCCTATAATTTCCTTTTGCACGGAGGCATCTATGCGTCTTGTAGGAAAAGCGCTGACTTTCGACGATGTGTTGTTGGTCCCCGCATATTCCCAGGTGTTACCCAGAGACACCAGCCTTGCGACTCGCCTGACTCGCAATATTTCCCTCAACATTCCTCTAGTGTCCGCCGCGATGGATACGGTGACGGAGTCGCGCTTGGCGATCGCCATGGCGCAGGAGGGCGGCATCGGCATCATTCACAAAAATTTCACCGCCAAGGCGCAAGCCACCGAAGTGGCGCGGGTGAAGCGTTTTGAGTCGGGCGTGCTGCGCGATCCGATCACCATCTCGCCCATCGTCAAAGTGCGCGACGTGATGCAGCTGTCGCGCCAGCATGGCATTTCCGGGTTTCCGGTGATCGAAAACGGCAAGGTGGTGGGCATCGTGACCAACCGCGACCTGCGGTTCGAGACCCGTCTCGATACCCCGGTGCGCGATGTCATGACGCCGCGCGAGCGCTTGGTGACCGTTCCTGAAGGCGCGCCGCTGGAGCAGGCCAAGGCGCTGATGCACCAGCACCGGCTGGAGCGGGTATTGGTGGTCAACGCCGAATTCGAATTGCGCGGGCTGATGACCGTCAAGGACATTCAAAAGGCGACCGAACGCCCGAATGCCGCCCGTGACCCGCAAGGCAAGCTGCGCGTGGGCGCTGCGGTGGGTGTGGGCGAGGGCACCGAAGAGCGCGTGGAGGCGCTGGCCAACGCTGGGGTCGATGTGATCGTGGTCGATACCGCGCACGGACACAGCCAAGGCGTTCTCGACCGGGTGCGCTGGGTGAAACGCAATTTCCCGCAGATCGAGGTCATAGGCGGCAATATCGCCACGGGCGCTGCGGCGCTGGCCTTGGTCGAGGCTGGGGCGGATGGGGTGAAGGTCGGCATCGGGCCGGGCTCGATCTGCACCACTCGCATCATCGCCGGGGTGGGCGTACCGCAAATCACCGCCATTTCCGATGTCGCCAAGGCGCTCGAGGGCAGCGGTGTGCCCTTGATTGCAGACGGCGGCATCCGCTACTCGGGTGATATCGCCAAGGCGATCGCCGCGGGCGCGTACACCGTCATGATGGGCAGCATGTTCGCTGGCACCGAAGAGGCGCCGGGCGAGGCCATTCTTTATCAGGGTCGCGCGTACAAGGCCTACCGGGGCATGGGCTCCATCGGGGCGATGAAGGCGGGCTCGGCGGATCGTTATTTTCAGGATGGCGCTGAGACGACTTCCGCCTCAGGCAATGAAAAATTCGTGCCCGAGGGCATCGAGGGGCGCGTGCCGCACAAAGGGCCGCTGATCGCCATCATCTACCAACTGGTCGGTGGCGTGCGTTCGTCCATGGGCTATTGCGGCTGCGGCACGATCGAGGCGATGCGCGGCAAGGCCGAGTTTGTGCAGATCACCGCGGCGGGCATGCGTGAAAGTCATGTCCACGACGTGCAGATCACGCAGGAAGCGCCCAACTATCACGTCGACTGAACTCCCATCCCCATCGTCGGCTTCGCGCCGACGCTTGCTTTCATGCACGACAAAATTCTCATCCTCGACTTCGGCTCCCAGGTCACGCAACTCATCGCCCGCCGCGTGCGCGAGGCGCAGGTGTACTGCGAAATTCACCCTTGCGATGTGAGCGATGCTTTCGTGCGCGAGTTCGCGCCCAAGGGCATCATTCTCTCGGGCAGCCACGGCAGCACTTACGAAGACCACGAACTGCGCGCGCCGCAAGCCGTGTGGGATTTGGGCGTGCCCGTGCTGGGTATTTGCTATGGCATGCAAACCATGGCGGCGCAACTGGGCGGCAAGGTGGAATGGAGTGACCACCGCGAGTTTGGTTATGCCGAAGTGCGCGCCCGCGGTCACACCCGGCTGTTCGACGGCATTGAAGATTTCAGCACGGCCGAAGGCCACGGCATGCTCAAAGTGTGGATGAGCCACGGCGACAAGGTGACCGATATGCCGCCGGGGTTCAAGCTCATGGCGTCCACGCCGAGTTGCGCCATCGCGGGCATGGCCGACGAGGCGCGCGGTTATTACGCCGTGCAGTTTCACCCCGAAGTCACCCACACCGTGCAGGGCAAGGCCATGCTCACACGTTTTGTGCGAGAGATCTGCGGCTGCCGTGGCGACTGGGTCATGGGCGATTACATCGCTGAAGCAGTGCAGAGCATTCGCGATCAGGTCGGTGATGAGGAGGTCATCCTCGGTTTGTCGGGCGGAGTCGATTCTTCGGTGGCAGCGGCGCTGATTCACCGCGCCATCGGCGACCAGCTCACCTGCGTGTTCGTCGATCACGGCTTGCTGCGCCTGAACGAGGGCGACCTAGTGATGGACATGTTCGCGGGCAAGCTGCACGCCAAGGTGATTCGTGTGGACGCCAGCGAGCTGTTCCTGGGCCAGTTGGCGGGCGTGACCGATCCCGAGAAAAAACGAAAGATCATCGGCGGGCTGTTCGTCGATGTGTTCAAGGCTGAGGCGGCCAAGCTCAAAGGCGACGGCGCCAAGGGCGCGAAGTGGCTGGCGCAGGGCACCATCTACCCCGACGTGATCGAGTCGGGTGGCGCCAAAAGCAAAAAGGCCGTCACGATCAAGAGTCACCACAATGTGGGCGGCCTGCCCGAGCAACTCGGCCTGAAACTGCTGGAGCCCCTGCGCGAACTGTTCAAGGACGAAGTGCGCGAGCTGGGCGTGGCGCTGGGCCTGCCGCCCGACATGGTCTACCGCCACCCCTTCCCGGGCCCGGGGCTGGGTGTGCGCATTCTGGGCGAGGTGAAGAAGGAGTACGCCGACCTCCTGCGCCGGGCCGACGCCATCTTCATCGAAGAGCTGCGTTCGACCCTTGATCCAGATTCCGGCAAGAGCTGGTACGAGCTGACCAGCCAGGCCTTCGCCGTGTTCCTGCCGGTCAAGAGCGTGGGCGTGATGGGCGACGGCCGCACCTACGACTATGTGGTCGCGCTGCGCGCGGTGCAGACCAGCGACTTCATGACCGCCGACTGGGCCGAGCTGCCCTATGCGCTGCTCAAAAAAGTGTCCAGCCGCATCATCAACGAGGTGCGCGGCATCAACCGCGTGACCTACGACGTGAGTTCCAAGCCGCCAGCGACCATCGAGTGGGAGTGAAGCCACATGCGCCTGCTGTTCGGACTCATCGGTTTGCTGCTGACGCTGCTGATCATCGTCTGGCTGGTGCGCACCCAACTCACCGGACAGGTCGGGGTAGCGACGTCCCCGTCTGCTGCCGGTGCGCGTGGTGACGAGGGGCAGCCGACGTCGGCCGCGCTCAAGCAATTCAAGCAATCGCTCGACAAGGCGCTGAAAGCGCGGCCAGCCAGTGTGCCCGAGTGAAGCCTATGACGCCGACGTTTGCCCCCGATCTTGAGGCTGACCGCGCGTTCATGCGTCTGGCGCTCGACCAGGCGCAGAATGCCTGGTTGCTGGGCGAAGTGCCGGTGGGCGCCGTGATCGTGAAGGACGGCAAGGTCATTGCCACAGGCTACAACCGGCCGATCGGCGACCACGACCCTACGGCCCACGCAGAAATCGTGGCGCTTCGGCAGGCGGCCCATCTGCTGGGCAACTACCGTTTGCCGGAGTGCACGCTATACGTCACGCTGGAGCCCTGTGCGATGTGCGCCATGGCTTTATTGCATGCACGCTTTGCCCGTGTGGTGTTCGGCGCGCGAGACCCCAAGACGGGAGCGGCCGGCAGTGTGGTGGATCTGTTTGCCGAGCCCCGTCTGAACCACCATTGCGACATCACGCCCGAGATCGAGCAAGAGGCTTGCAGCGCGCTGCTTCAGGATTTCTTCCGGGCTCGTCGCAAGGAGCAGAAGCGGCCGGAGGAATCTGTGCACGACGCCTGCCTCTCGGGCATCGAGGTGACCGAGCTGGATATCGAGCCGCCTCTTTCCTGATTTCTCGTCTTTTCTCATCCTCAACCCTTTGCGGCCTTGTTCATGCCAGATATCGAATCCGTCCCCGACCTGAAGCCCCGACGCGGTTTGCTGCGCCTTGTCTCACCCGCGGGCGCCGTGCAGGAGCCGCCGCGACTGGAGGTGGCCAAGGCCCATCTGCAAGCGTTGGGCTTTCGCGTACAGGCCGGTGCGCAAGTCCTGGCGCGGGTACAGCGCTTTGCCGGGACCGATGCGCAGCGTCTGCGCGCGCTCCACGATGCGGCGCGCAGCAAGGCCGATGTGGTGATGATGACCCGCGGGGGTTATGGTCTGAGCCGCCTGCTGCAGGCCATCGACTATGAGCTGCTGGCGGAAGCCATCAAAGGGCGTAAGCAGATGTGGGTCGGGCACAGCGACTTCACCGCCCTGCAACTGGCCTTGCTCGCAAAAACGGGCGCGGTCACGTTCAGCGGGCCGATGGCCTCTTACGACTTTGGCGACAAGAAGCTCGATGACATCACGGTAGACAGCTTTTTGGATGCGGCCGACGGCACCCTGGAAGCGGTGGGTTTTGCCTGCGACGATGCGCCGCGCGGTCTTGACGTCGAGGGCGTGCTTTGGGGCGGCAATCTGGCCATGGTGACCAGCCTGATCGGCACGCCGTACCTCCCTCGCGCCAAAGGGCTGCTGTTTCTGGAGGATGTGAACGAACATCCCTACAGCGTCGAGCGCATGTTCAGCCAGCTGCTGCATGCCGGTGTGGCCCAGCGCCAGAAGGCGGTGTTGCTCGGGCAGTTCACAGCCTACAAACTCAGTGCCCACGATGCCGGCTACGACCTGAACGCCGCGGTGGACTGGCTGCGTGCGCAGCTCAAACCGCATGGCGTGCCCGTGCTGACCGGGTTGCCGTTCGGTCATGTGCGCACCAAACTGACCTTGCCCCACGGGGTTCACACGCATGTGCTGCGCGACGGGCAGGAAGTCTTTCTGTTTTTCCCGCACGCCCAACACTGAGTCTGACTCACCGCAGCGAACAGCTCAGGGTGGTTCAAGGACGGCGGGTTATTCGAGCTCGCTTTATTGGCGCCGCTGCTGGTACTCACGCCGCAGCCGCTCCTGCTCGCTGGGCGGAAGGCGCTTGAAGCGCTCTTGCTCCTGCAGAATGCGCTCGCGCTGCTGTGGCGGCATGCGCTCCCACTGCTGGTATGCGCCTTGGCCATCGCGCTGATTTGCAGAGGCCGTCGGTGCCATCACCATCACTCCAAACGCAGAGATGGCGATGGCCGCCGCGGTGAGTCTTGCCTTACGCAGTTGGACGCGAAATTGGGCGCGCGATTGGGTCGAATGGCGCTCAAGCCGGATTGCCATTTTGCAGCCCCTGTTGCAGCATTTGCGGGTGATTGGAAAGCCACTGATAGAACTCGATGTTCTGAACCGCGTCAGCCACCTGCGGGCTGAGTGACTGGGAGTCAAATCCACCCGGATAAGCCCCGTTGCTGCCTGCGAGGTGCGGCACGCTGATGAACACCGCCAAAGCCAGCGAAGCGGTGGCCATGCCTGCGGCAAACACCCGGGGCCAGCGCACGGTGCGAGAAGATCGGCGCGGCAAGCGTGCGGCAAGCTGGGGCAGGGGCGCCAGAAGTTGGCTCAGCTGTTGGCCGAACTGCAACTCTTGCTGGCACTGAGGACAATTTTTCAGATGAGCTTCGATATGCGCCGCCTGTTCAGCCGACGCCAGACCACTGCGATAGTGGTCGATCTGAGCGGAAGTGAGATGGTTGCGGGTCGTCATGATGTCACCTGATTCAGGCAGTTCAAACTTTAGCGGGATGGTCGGATTCAAGCAATTCCCTCAAGCGGGTGAGCGCGCGCATGTGGTGCGTTTTGACGCTGCCTTCACTGACTTTCATCGCCGCCGCCGTGTCCACGATGGACAAACCTTCCATTTCGCGCAGCAGAAACGCCTCGCGCTGCCGCGGGCTCAGGGCGGAAATGGCATCGGCAATACGTCCGGCAAGCTGGCCGTTGGCGACTTCCTGCTCCGGGCCGAGGGCGGTGTCGGCAATCTGCTCCCAGCTGGGCGGTTGATCCTCTTCTTCGTCGCTGGAGAAGAAAAAATCGAAAATCTTCTCCACCTTGCGCCGACGGTGCATATCGGTGATGCGGTTGCGCAGAATGCTGTAGAACAGCGGCGCCCATTCCTCCGCTGGCCGCAGCTTGTAGTTGCTCACCAGTTTGAGCAGGCTGTCCTGCACCACGTCGGCAGCCAGGGCGGCGTCGCGCAATTCGATCAGCGCCATGCGGGTGGCACGCACGCGCACCTCGGTGCAAAAACGGTTGAGTGCGACCGAATCGTGTTGCGAGGTGTCGATCACGAGCGCTGGGGAGAGGGCGTAAGCATGATCCATAGCATAGTGGGCCGGTTCTGGCGGTGGGGTTTCGGTCGAAAACGGGGTCTTAGCCTCTGTAACGCCATTCCACGTGCCGTGATGACAGCGGATCCGCTCGCCAGACTGAAAATTTCTGTGACACCGCCCGGTTTGCGCCTGCGCAGGGCTCCGTAGAATGGCAGCGCCTTTCGCCATCCCGTCCCAGCGCTTGCCGTGAACCCTCGCCTCGACCTGCTTCAGCCCTATCCGTTTGAAAAACTGCGCGCGCTCCACCAGGGAGTGACGACGCCCGCGCAGTGGCCTGCGATCAGCCTGGGTATAGGCGAACCCAAGCATCCCACCCCGACCTTTATTCGCGACGCCCTGGCCGCCCATCTCGATGGCCTGGCGGTCTATCCGAGCACAATCGGCACGGTGGAACTGCGGGAGGCGTGCGCGCAATGGGCGAGCCGGCGCTACGGTGTGCCGCTGAACGGGCAGACGCAGGTGCTGCCGATCAACGGATCGCGGGAGGCGCTGTTCGCCATCGCGCAGACCGTGGTGGACGCGAGCCGGGCCGGGGCCACGGTGGTTTGTCCCAATCCGTTCTATCAAATCTATGAAGGTGCTGCGTTGCTCGCTGGCGCGCAGCCGTATTTCGCCGCGGTGGATGCGCAGCGCAATTTCGCGGTCGATTGGGCGGCAGTGCCCGAGGCGGTGTGGCAGCGCACGCAGTTGCTCTACGTTTGCTCGCCGGGCAATCCCACAGGCGCGGTCATGCCCCTGGAAGAGTGGAAGTTGCTGTTCGAGTTGTCCGACCGGCACGGTTTTGTCATTGCCAGCGACGAGTGCTATTCAGAAATCTGGTTCGGCGCGCAGCCTCCGCTGGGCGGACTGGAAGCCGCATGGCAACTGGGGCGGACGGACTTTCGCAACCTGCTGTTTTTCACCTCGCTTTCCAAGCGCTCGAACGTGCCCGGTCTGCGCTCCGGCTTTGTCGCGGGCGATGCCAAGCTGATCGCGGCCTTCACCCGCTATCGCACCTACCACGGCAGCGCGATGGGGCCGGCTGTGCAGGCCGCAAGTGCCGTGGCCTGGAACGATGAAACGCATGTCGAGCACAACCGCGCGCTGTACCGCGAAAAATTCGCCGCCGTGCTGCCGATTTTGCAGCCGGTACTCGACGTGCAATTGCCCGATGCCGGGTTCTACCTCTGGGCGGCTACGCCGGGCGACGATGCGCAGTTTTCCCGCGGGCTGCTCGAAAAATACAATGTCACCGTTTTGCCGGGCAGCTATCTGGCGCGGGAGCAGGGCGGCGTCAATCCGGGGCGCGGTCGTATTCGTATGGCGCTGGTGGCCCCGCTGGAAGAATGCGTCGAAGCCGCCCGCCGTATTGCCGCCTATTGTTCTGAACCGATCCACTCACAAAGACCTTCACCATGACGCAACAACTGCAGACCCTTATCGACCAGGCCTGGGAAAACCGCACCGAATACAGCCCGGCCAATGCCCCGGCGGAACTGCGCGAGGCGGTCAGCCATGTGATCGACCAGCTTAACGTGGGCAAACTGCGGGTGGCCGAGCGCGTGGGCGGCGAGTGGGTGACGCACCAGTGGCTGAAAAAGGCCGTGCTTCTGAGCTTCCGTCTGCACGACAACGTGGCCATGCAGGCCGGCGATCTGCACTTTTTCGACAAGGTGCAGACCAAGTTTCACAACCTCGACGAAGCGCAGATGCGCGCCACCGGGGTGCGCGTGGTGCCGCCGGCCGTGGCCCGGCATGGCTCTTACATCGCGCCCAATGTGGTGCTCATGCCGTCGTATGTGAACATCGGCGCTTATGTGGACGAGGGCACGATGGTCGATACCTGGGCCACCGTGGGCTCGTGCGCGCTCGGAGGTGGTGGAGGGTGTGATCGTCGAAGACAACTGTGTCATTTCGATGGGCGTTTACATCGGTAAATCGACCAAGATTTACGACCGCGCCACTGGCGAAGTGAGCTATGGCCGCATTCCCGAGGGTTCAGTGGTGGTCAGCGGCAACCTGCCCAGCAGCGATGGCAAATACAGCTTGTACTGCGCCGTGATCGTCAAACGGGTGGATGCGCAGACGCGCTCCAAGACCAGCATCAACGAACTGCTGCGGACCTGAGCGCAGCCTGCGCGAATCTGCAGTTTCAAACAACTAGGGGGGTGTATGTCGGCAATGGAGCGCTTGTTCAAGCTGATGGCGGAGAAGAAAGCCTCCGATATCTACATCAGTCCGCATGCCCCCATCCTCATCCGCATCAATGGTCATGCGGTGGCAGTGAACCGGCAGGTTCTCACGCCAGAGGAGCCCTTCCGGCTACTGGCTGAAGCCGTGGGGCATGAGCGGGCCGCGGAGGTCACCCGCACCGGCGAACTCAACTTGGGGTTGCCGCGGCCGGGGCTGGGGAGCTTTCGCATCAGCGCGTTCCGTCAGCGCGGCAGCGTGGCGATGGTGGTGCGCTACATCCCCGGAGAAATTCCGGCGCTGGAATCGCTGAATCTGCCCGGCGTGCTGGCCGATCTGGTGATGGAAAAGCACGGCCTGCTGCTCATGGTGGGCTCGACCGGCGCGGGCAAGAGCACCACGCTGGCAGCGATGATCGACTATCGCAATGCCAACAAAACCGGGCATATTCTCACCCTTGAAGAGCCGATCGAATATCTGTTCTCCAATCGCAAATCGATCGTCAATCAGCGCGAAGTAGGCATCGACACCGAGTCTTTGGCGGTGGGCCTGAAAAACGCGCTGCGGCAGGCGCCCGACTGCATCATGATTGGCGAAATCCGCGATCAGGCCACGATGAGTGCCGCCCTGCAGTACTCGCTCTCGGGCCATCTCTGCCTGGCCACACTGCACGCCAACAACAGCTATCAGGCGCTCAATCGCATTGTGGGCTTCTATCCCATGGATCAGCGCGCCGCGTTGTTCAACGATATGGCTTCGGGCCTGCGGGGCATTGTGTCGCAACGGCTCCTGCGGGCGACCGCCGGAGGGCTGACGCCCGCTGTGGAAATCATGCTCAACACCCAGCTCGTGCGCGAGTTGATCGAGAAGGGCGACTTTTCCGGTGTCAAGGAAGCGATGGAAAAGTCCATGGCCGAAGGCTCGCAGACCTTCGAGCAGGCGCTGGCCGCCATGGTGATCGACGGCGTAGTCAGCCGCGAAGAAGCGCTGGCCTACGCCGATTCGCCGACCAATCTGCTCTGGCGTTTGGAAAACGACTCGACGCTGCGCAAGCAGGCGGCGCCCGCCGAGGCGATCGAGGACGATACGCCCTCATTCACTGAAATCACCCTCGACCTGGACTCGCCGCGCTGAAGGCGAGGCCGGGCGCTCCCCATTTGCCGCATGTCTCCCACTCAATCCCTGGTCCATGACCTGATTTCCCGCCATTCCATCACTCCGCAAGACGAAGGTTGTCAGCAGGTGCTGCGCGACCGTTTGCAAGCGCTGGGCTTTGTTTGCGAAACCGTGGAGAGCGGCCCGCCCGACTTTCGCGTGACCAATCTTTGGGCGCTGCGCCCGGGTTCCAAGGCGGATGCCGCCGTGCTCGTGTTTGCCGGCCATACCGACGTCGTGCCCACTGGGCCGCTGGATCAGTGGCAAAGCCCGCCGTTCACCCCGACGGTGCGCGATGGCAAGCTGTATGGCCGCGGAGCCGCCGACATGAAAACCTCGCTGGCCGCCATGGTGGTGGCGGTGGAGGAGTTTCTGGCGGCCCATCCCCAACCGAGCCATGCGATCGCCTTTTTGCTCACCAGTGACGAGGAAGGCCCGGCGCGCGATGGCACGGTCAAGGTGTGTGAGCTGCTGACGGCGCGCGGCCAGCGTCTGGACTGGTGCATCGTGGGCGAGCCTACCTCCACCGCGAAGCTGGGCGACGTGATCAAGAACGGGCGGCGCGGTTCGCTCTCTGGTCGGCTCACGGTGCGTGGCGTGCAGGGGCATATCGCCTATCCGCATCTGGCGAAAAACCCCGTTCATCTCGCCGTGCCCGCCCTGGCTGAATTGGCGGCCCTCACCTGGGATGCAGGCAACGCCTACTTCCCGCCGACTTCCTGGCAGATGTCCAATATTAATGCGGGGACCGGGGCGACCAATGTCATTCCGGGCGAACTGGTGGTGGATTTCAACTTTCGCTTTTCCACCGAGTCCACGCCCGATCAGCTCAAGCAGCGCGTCCACGCCACCCTCGACCGCCACGCGCTGAACTACACGCTCGACTGGACGCTGGGCGGCGAACCCTTCCTGACGGCGCCCGGCGCGCTCTCCGCCGCGCTGCAATCGGCCATTCACGCCGAGACCGGCATCGCGGCCGAGTTGTCCACCACCGGGGGCACCTCCGACGGCCGGTTCATCGCCAAGATCTGCCCGCAAGTCGTCGAGTTCGGGCCGGTGAATGCCAGCATTCACAAGATCGACGAATGGGTCGAAGTAGACGCCATCGACCCGCTCAAAAATATCTATCGCCGCACCCTCGAGGCCTTGGTGGCATGACGCCGCCGGAGCAACGAACGGGGGCGATTTCAGCCGCTCGCACCTTGGGCACAGCCTGGGCGTTGGCGGCTCAGGCGCTGCAATCCGCTGATCTCGACTACGGACATGGCTGCGCCAGCGCAGAAGACGAGGCCGCCTGGCTGGTGCTGCACGCCGCGGGCTTGCCTGCGAGCGAGGCCGGTGATTTTGCTACTTACGCCCATCAATCCCTGACCGCGCAGCAGGCGCTTCAGATCGAGACGGTGACAGCGCAGCGCATCGCCACCCGGCAGCCCCTGGCCTATCTGCTGGGCGAGGCATGGCTGGTGGGCTTGCGCTTCGTGGTCGATCCGCGCGTTATCGTGCCGCGATCTTTCATTGCCGAACTGCTCGATGAAGGCGCGCTCGACCCCTGGCTGACCGAACCGCCTTACCGCGTGCTCGATATGTGCACAGGCTCTGGTTGCCTGGCCATTCTGGCCGCGCTCGTCTGGAACGATGCGCAGGTGGACGCCGTCGATCTTTCTGCCGACGCGCTGGCCGTGGCCGAGATCAACCGCGAGACCTACGCCCTGCAGCACCGGCTGCGGCTCATCGCCTCCGACCTCTGGGCCTCGCTCGCTGCTGCACCGTCCCAGGCCTACGACTTGGTGCTGTGCAACCCGCCGTATGTGCCGGCCGCCAGCATGCGGGCCCTGCCCGAAGAATATCGCCATGAGCCGGAGATGGCGCTGGCGGGCGGTGCGGACGGCATGGATCTGGTGCGACGTTTTCTGCACGACGCGCCCGCGCACCTTTCAGCGCGGGGCATCGTGGTGCTGGAAGTCGGCAACGAGCGCGCGGCTTTCGAGGCCGCGTTTCCCACGCTACCCGCGATCTGGCTGGAGACCGAGCTGCATGCTGAAGGCGTGTGCGTGCTGACGGCGGACGATTTGCGACTCGCCTTCGCGCCCGGAGCGGGAGCATGATCCGGCTCACCGACATCGTCTTGCGCCGCGGCATTCAGGTGGTGCTCGATCACGCCAGCCTGACCCTGCACCCCGGCGACAAGGTCGGCCTGGTGGGGGTGAACGGCGCGGGGAAAACGTCTTTGTTCGCCTTGCTGCTCGGCGGCCTGAATGAAGATGCGGGCAAGTTGGAAAAGCCAGCGAACTGGCGCCTGGCCACGGTGGCGCAAGATGTTCCCGACTCCGACGGCACCGCGACCGATTTCGTGCTGCAAGGCGATGTGGCTCTGCAAGCCGCGCAGCAGGCGCTGCAGGCCGCCATGGCCGCGCCCGAACATGACGAAGCCTCGGGTCATGCCCTGGCCGAAGCGCAGCATGCGTTTGAACTGGCCGACGGCTATACCGCCCGCGCCCGCGCCGAAGCCTTGCTGCTCGGCCTGGGGTTCAGCATGGCCGAGTTGCGCAAGCCGGTGATGCAGTTCTCCGGCGGTTGGCGCATGCGGCTGGCCTTGGCGCAGGCGCTGTTCGCGCCCAGCGACTGTCTGCTGCTCGACGAGCCGACCAATCACCTCGATCTCGACGCCCTGGTCTGGCTGGAGCAATGGCTGGCACGCTATCCCGGTCTGCTGCTGGTCATTTCGCACGACCGCGAATTTCTCGACGCGGTGTGCCGCGTCACCGTGCATCTCGACGGCGGCAAGCTCACCCGCTACGGCGGCAATTACACCCTGTTCGAAGAGCAGCGCGCCGAAAAACTCATGCAGCAGCAAGCGGCGTTTGCCCGCCAGCAGCAAGACATCGCGCGGCTGACACGCTTTGTCGAACGCTTCCGCGCCAAAGCGACCAAGGCGCGGCAGGCGCAGAGCCGCATGAAAGCGCTCGAGCGCATGGAGCGGCTGGCGCCGGTCTATCTGAGCGGGGCGCTGCGCATTGAACTGCTGGAGCCGCTGAGCCTGCCGCAGCAGTTGCTCACCTTGAGCGAGGCCGATTGCGGCTACGGCGATCCGCCGGTGTTGCGCTCGGTGGCGCGCGACATCACCGGTGGGCTGCGCATCGGCATTCTGGGGGCGAACGGGCAGGGCAAGTCCACGCTGGTGAAAACGCTGGCCGGGGTGTTGCCCCTGCGGGCCGGGCACCGCCGAGAAGGCAAAGGGTTGGTGATCGGCTACTTCGCGCAGCAGGAAGTGGATGTGCTGCGGCTGGATGAGTCGCCCCTGCAGCACATGCAGCGACTGGCGCGCGACATCGCCCCCAACACCACGGAGCAGGAATGGCGCAACTGGCTCGGACGCTATCAGTTCGACGGCGACATGATGACCCGCGCCTGCGGAAGCTTTTCCGGCGGCGAAAAAGCGCGGCTGGCGCTGGCCCTGGTGATCTGGCGCAAACCCAATCTGCTGCTGCTCGACGAGCCGACCAACCACCTCGATCTCCCCACCCGCGAGGCGCTCGCCATGGCCTTGCAGGACTTCGCGGGCACCGTGCTGCTGGTGTCGCACGACCGGGCCTTGCTGCGCGCCACCTGCGACGCATTCTGGCTGGTGGCCGACGGTCAGGTTCGAGATTTCGACGGCAGTCTCGACGACTATCAGCAATGGGCGCTCTCGCGCACCGCGCAGCGGCAAAGCGCGGCGCAGGACAAGCCGAAGCCGCCCGGCGCCGCCGCAGACGAACCCTTGCCCGCCGCCGACCGCAAAGAAGCGCGCCGCCAGCAGGCCGAGCAGCGGCAGCAGCGCGCGCAACAGCTCAAGCCGGTCAAGGCCGAGTTCACTCGGGTCGAACAAGAGCTGCGTCAGCTCGAAGCCGAGCGCACCGCTATCGAGGCCGCGCTGGCGCGCCCGGATACGCCAGCCGCCGAACGGGTAGAGCAGGGGCGGCGGCATCACGCCCTGGCCGAGCGCATCGGCGCGTTGGAAGAGCGCTGGCTCGAACTGGGCGAACAGCTGGAGTCTTTGCAATCGGTTTGAGAGCCCCCAGACCTGTCGCTTTCGCGCCAGGCCCCCCGAGGGGGATGAGGCCCGCGGCTCCAAGCTGCCCTGCGGCAGCTTGGACGGATCCGAATCCGAGCGGCTTGCAAGCCGCGAGGCGGAGAAAACTTGGGACGGCCCTACGTTTTCTCATGCGCGCCCGCCGCGAAATTTGATCCATGCTGATATGCGAACGTTTCTATCCGAGTAAATTACTCGGTTGTTCATTCACCTCAGCGCTGACCTGTCTGCGCGCCATCCCGGAGTTCCCATGAAACAAACCCTGCTGCAGGAAAAATATCCCGTTTACGTTGCCGAAGTTTCCAAATCCGAAACGCGTTACACCACGGTCGATGAAGTGGTGGCGTATTTCAAGGAAAAGATCGCGGCCAACCCCAAGGTGAAATTCATCGCCGTGTTCGACCATTTCGAACACACCACCAACATCGGCGGCACCATTGCGCCGGAGATCAAGGCCGCAGCCGAAGTGATTTTCTGCTTCGGCATCGCGCTGCCCAACCCCATGGTGCTGGCGGTGCGTCCCCGTTCCATCGGCATTGCCGATATGGGCGACAAGTTTGTAGTCACCTTCCTCGAGGCGCCGATGGCTCCTGCCAACGAAGCCATGGAAGCCTGGACCAAGGGCCTGCACAACAAAGATTGATGCCGACTCCGGCCCTTTCAGCATGACCAAGGCGCCGCGCGACTGCGAAGTCCGCGGCGTTTTTTTGTGTGCCGAAAAACTACCCTGGAGCCCTGCGAGCCGCGCGCCACAACAGCGCGGAAAAGCAGCTTGCCGCGATCGCCAGTCCGGTGGTGTTGCCCATCCAGAATCCGGCGGCGCCTTGCAGCGCGGGCGGGGTGATGCCCAGCGTGTTGAATCCCAGCAGATAGCCGCCCCCCAGGCCGACCCCCCATAGTGACAGCGCGTACAACATACTGGGCAGCAGAGCGATATGGTACGAGCGCAGGATGAAGGCGCTGGTGGACTGCACCGCGTCGAACACCTGATAGAGCGCGATGAACAGGAACAGGTGATAAGCCACGGCCTGCACCTGCGGGTCGGAGGTGTACCAGCCGATGATGCGCCCGCGTTCCAGCCAGACGACCAGACCGATGATGACGGAGAGCAGCGCAGCAGCCCCCACGCCGCTCCAGGCCGTGTGCCGCGCGGCCCGGGTATGGCCGGCGCCCAGATGCTGGGCCACTACCGAGCCCGTAGCGATGGAAATGGACAGCGGCAGCATATAGAGCACGGTGGCGAAGCTGGCGGTGATCTGGTGGGCCGCCAGCACGGTGTCTCCCAACCTAGCGATGAACAGCGCCATGAAGGTGAACGCCGACACTTCGACCAGCAGGCTCAGGCCAATCGGCCCGCCCAGACGCAGCAAATGCGCTTGCGCCTTCCAGTTGGGCCACTCCCAGCGCGAGAGCGCGGCATAGGGACGCAGCGCGGCGCTGTAGCGGTGCTGCAGCAGCGCCACGGCAAGCAGCCCATATTGAGTCAGCACGGTGGCGGCGGCGCAGCCCTCCGCGCCCAGCGGCGTCATGCCGTGCAGGCCAAATTGCCCGGGCAGTAGAAACACGGCATTGAGCAACAGCTTGACGCCCAGGCCCCCGATCTGCAGGGCGGCGGTGAGCAAGGGGCGCGAAATGGCCTGGCTGAGCGCGGCGTGCACCCGAAAGGCGAGAGCCGCCGGTAGGCCGAGAGCGAGAATCGCCAGATAGCGATCAACCGTCGCATCGCGCGCCTGCCCGGTCAACGCCAGCAGTGGCTGCGGCCAGAGCAGCACCGCGATGCCCAGAGCGCAAAGACCTCCGGCCAGCCAGAGTCCCTGGCGGAAACTGGCCCCCACCGCGGCGGGCTGGCCCGCACCGAACCCTCGCCCGAGCGTGGGCAAGAGGGACTGGGTGACCCCGGAGAGCGAGACGAATAAGGTGATGTAAATTGCCTGCCCGATGGACAGAGTGGCCAGACTGGCCGTGGAAGCGAAGTGCCCCAGCATCACCGTATCGGCCACACCGAAGCCGATGACGGCAAGCTGGCCAATGAGCACACTCACCGCCAGACGCAACAGGTTGCGCAGAGGACGCATGGGAAACGGCTCAGGGGCGTGAAGGCACGAGACGTTGGTACAGATAGAGCGTGCCGCCGCGATCCCCCGGACGGCCGCCGCGCCAGATCAGACGCCACTGCGACGCAGGCAGCGGCGCGCGGGCCCCCAGCGCATAGGTGCATTGCGCCGTGCGCGAGGCGGAGAAATCGAGCCGGCTCCAGTAGCCGATCAGCGCCTGTGTGGTCAGATCGATGGCCATAGGCTGCAGGCAGGGCGAGCCGACCTGCATCGACAGCGCGCTGGCGCTCTGCACCGCATGCGCGACCTCGCGCCCCACGTTGCGGTAGGTGCTCGCATAGTTCAGAACTGGCATCCACAAGCTGCCCACCAGCACCCAGGCCAGGGTCACGCCGCTGGCCGACAACACCATGCCCTTCCACAAGGGGTGACGGTGGCGGCCGGTACGCCAAACAACCACCGCACCCCAGGCCAGAGTGGCGAACAGCGAGATCGCCAGGGCGACGGGGTCGAGACTGAATTGAAAGCCCGGCGCCAGCCGTGCAATATTGGCGGCCGGCTTGGCCGGCCAGCCGATAAACATGGCCAGCCACATGACCCAGACCACCAAGGCCAGCAGGCTGTAGAACAGCACGGCAAACCAGTCGATCGCTGCCAGGCCCGCGCGGCGCAACACCGGCAGCGCGAATCCCGACAGAATGGCCAGGGGCGGCAGGGCCAACAGAAAAACCTTGTCGTTGTTGCCCAGCGCCAGCGCGCTCAGCAAGGCCAGGGCTGCAAGAGCCCAGGCGGGCCGCAGATGCCAGGCCAGCAGGGACTCACGCCAGCGCCACAAGCCCCATGCGGCCAGCGGCCAGGCTGGCCAGGTGAACCACAGCCCGATGCGAAAGAAGTTGGCCAGAGTATCCAGATCAGGCCATTTGCCTCGCAGCATCCACCCCATCTGCGATTCGGCCCACAGTGCTGACAACACACCGATCGCCAACGCCAGCATGAGTGCCCAGTTGGCGCGGCGCAGACTGCCCCACAGCACGAGACCGAGCGTAAAACTCAGCAGCAGGGCAAACCATCCCGCCGCCGTCAGCGCCAGACACAGCAAGCCCGTGGCGATCAGACTGGCCGATTTCCAGGGTTTTCGCGGCAGCAGTGATACCCCCAGCAAAACGCCGCTCACCGCGGCGAGTTGCACGACCTGGGTCGAGGCTTCGTGACCGCGCCCCAACAGGCCCAGCGTGGCCAGTAAGGTCAGCAGTACCCCATCGGCAATGGCGCGGGCATAGTCGTTGGGAGCGATGGGCGGACCAAACGCGGGCCGCACCGGTTGGGCGTCGTCGTGGCGGGCGAAGTGAAAGGCGGCGTACCACGTCAGGCTCATGCTCGCCGCTAATGCCAGCATGAACGGCAGCCGCGACGCGAGCACCGGCCCCAGCCAGGAACCCAGGAGTTGTATCGATCCCGCCCCCAGCCAGTGGGCCAGCCAGCCGCCACTGACCGCCTGCCCGTAAAGCGTGGGATGAAACCAGGACGTGAGACCCTGCGCCATCTGCCACATCACCGCAAAACTCAGGCCATCCGTGCGCCAGGGATCGCGACCGATGAATCCCGGAAGAAGGTAGGCCGCACACAGAAGCAAAAGCAGCGGCCGCGACAGTTTGCCCACCGCACCGGGCTGCAGCGAGGGGCGCGCCGGCGGTCTGCGGGTCTGTCCGTGAGAAAACGGCGAACTCATGGCGAGTGCGGTAGCGGATGAGAAGGGCGGATGCGTGGGAAACAACAACGGGCAGCCAGGCTGCCCGTTGTGCGGTGAAACTCAGGGGTTGCTGCGTACAACCCCGTGGCGCGAAAGGCGCGCGATGCGCCTCAGGCCTTGCCCGCGGCCTTGGCGAACTTCTGGCGGAACTTCTCGACGCGGCCGCCCAGCGTATCGATGCTCTTTTGTTGACCGGTATAGAACGGATGCGATTCGGCGCTGGTTTCCACCTTGTACAGGGGAACCTCACGGCCGTCGTCGAGCTTGATGGTTTCGCGGGTCTGCGCGGTGGACGAGATGAGAATCTGCGAACCAGTGGACAGGTCGAGGAAGCAGACTTCGCGGTACTGGGGGTGGATTCCTGATTTCATGGGGGTTCCTTGGGTAACGATCTTGACGATCAAACGCTAGCCGCCGACGCCTGGGCTTGTTGCAAACGAGCGCTGCATGCGGCTGTTGCAAACAGTCGGTACTTGGCAAAACGCAACATTGTCGCAGATTTTTCGGGCGATCAACCGCCTCGGCGCATCAGATCGAAGAATTCGGCGTTGTTCTTGGTCTGCTTCATCTTGTCGAGCAGAAATTCCATCGCCTGAATCTCGTCCATGGGATAGAGCAGCTTGCGCAGAATCCAGGCTTTTTGCAGGATTTCGGGCTTGAGCAGCAGTTCCTCGCGGCGTGTGCCCGAGCGGTTGATGAGCATGGCGGGATAAACGCGCTTCTCCGACAGACGGCGATCCAGATGGATTTCCATATTGCCGGTGCCCTTGAATTCTTCGTAGATCACTTCGTCCATGCGGCTGCCGGTATCGACCAGCGCGGTGCCGATGATGGTCAGCGATCCACCCTCTTCGATATTGCGTGCCGCGCCAAAAAAGCGCTTGGGGCGTTGCAGGGCGTTGGCATCAACCCCGCCGGTCAAAATCTTGCCGGAGGTTGGAATGACGGTGTTGTATGCCCGCGCCAAGCGAGTGATGGAGTCGAGCAGAATGACCACATCTTTTTTCAGTTCTACCAGACGCTTGGCTTTTTCGATCACCATTTCGGCGACCTGCACATGGCGTACAGCCGGCTCGTCGAAAGTGGAACTGACCACTTCTCCCCGCACCGAGCGCTGCATTTCGGTCACTTCTTCCGGGCGCTCGTCGATCAACAGCACGATGAGCACCACTTCAGGATGATTGTTGGTGATGGCATGCGCAAGCGCCTGCAGCATCACGGTCTTGCCGCTTTTGGGCGGGGCGACCAGCAGACCGCGCTGCCCCTTGCCGATCGGGGCCACGATGTCGATCACGCGGCCGATGATGTTCTCTTCCCCCTTGATGTCGCGCTCCAGACGCATGTGCTCCGTGGGGAACAGCGGCGTGAGGTTCTCGAACATGATCTTGTTCTTGTTCTCCTCCGGGGTCACGCCGTTGACGCGGTCGACCTTCACCAAGGCAAAGTAACGCTCGCCATCCTTGGGTACACGCACCTCACCCTCGATGGAGTCGCCAGTGTGCAGATTGAAACGGCGGATCTGGCTGGGTGAGATGTAGATGTCGTCGGGCGACGCCATATAGCTCGACTCGGGCGCCCGCAGAAAGCCGAAGCCGTCCGGCAGAACTTCAAGGCAGCCGTCGCCGAACACCTGCTCGCCAGTGCGGGCGTGCTTTTTGAGGATGGCAAACATCAGTTCCTGCTTGCGCAGGCGGCTGGCGTTTTCAATCTCGAACGACTGCGCCATTTCAAGCAGCTTGGAGACGTGCGTCGCTTTGAGTTCGGACAGATGCATGATGAAAAACTCGGGAAGGGGAGGCTGCGCAATATCCGTCGTCAGACGGTGCGTGCATCAGAGCAGCACGCGCAAGCAGCTAAAAGAATCGTGAGGGAATGTGGGCCGTGCCAAGGGTGCACGGCGGGGTGTCACGGCGATTGAATTGCCTGGCGCGGCGGTTCAACCTGAGTGTTGCGCGGTGCGATGCTTGAGGATTGCGAACTGCACCGCGCGATCAAAAATTATAGATGGGCGTCGACGAAAGCCGTCAATTGGGACTTGGAGGCAGCGCCCACTTTGTTGCCAGCCAGTTCGCCGTTCTTGAACAGCAGCAGGGTGGGAATGCCACGAATGCCGAACTTGGCGGGGATGCTGCGGTTCTCGTCCACATTGACCTTCATGATGGCGAGCTTGCCCTGGTATTCGCTGGCCATCTCGTCGAGCGTGGGCGCAATCATGCGGCAAGGCCCGCACCACTCGGCCCAGAAGTCCACGAGAACGGGAACGCCGGACTTCAGCACGTCTTGCTCGAAATCGGCGTCATTGGTGTGTTTGATCAGTTCGCTAGCCATGGTCACCTCGATAGAAAGATTTGATGGGGATTTTGACACAAGTTGCCGCTGTGGCGCTGAACGCGTGTGGTGGTCACGGAATCAGCGCTGCGACAAAAAGCCTTTGGGTTGCCGATGAACAAGCGCGCATCAGACGCAGCGGGCAGGCAAAGTGTTGGGGTGACGAGCCGTTCCCCCGGCACTCACGGTAAACGGCTGTGGCTGCTCCGTTCCCGACCTGACCAAGTTCACCGCGCCGCGATGCGAGGCGGCCCGTCGAGTGACATTGTAGGGGCAATCGCAGGGCCATCACTGCAGCGCGTGTGGCGGGGCGCCGAGTCAATCGCCCGTTTCTTCCATCAACGCCCGCGCCTGGGCGATTTGGCCGCGATAGGCCTCGAAAATCTTGCGCAGTGCGGTCTGCATGTCGGCCTTGGGCGTCCAGTCGAGGTCGCGCATGGTGTTGGTGATTTTGGGCACGCGGTTCTGCACGTCCTGATAACCCGCGCCGTAATACGCGCCAGAGCTGGTTTCCACCACCTTCACGTTTTTGGCCGATTCGGCGTATTCGGGCATGTCGGCAGCCAGGCGCAGCATCATGTCGGCGAGTTCGCGCACCGAATGATTGTTGGCCGGATTGCCGATGTTGTAGATCTGGCCGCTGGCCACGCCGTTCTTGTTTTCGATGATTTTCATCAGCGCGTCGATGCCGTCGTCAATGTCAGTAAAGGCGCGTTTCTGGTGACCGCCATCGACCAGGCTGATGGTTTCGCCGCGCACGATATGGCCCAAGAACTGGGTGACGACGCGGGAGCTGCCTTCCTTGGCCGAAAAAATATTGTCCAGTCCGGCGCCGATCCAGTTGAACGGGCGGAACAGGGTGTAGTTCAGGCCGTCCTGCTGGCCGTAACCGGCAATGACGCGATCCATCAACTGCTTGGAGCAGGCGTA
Source organism: Thiomonas sp. SCN 64-16 (assembly GCF_001725585.1). NCBI lineage: Bacteria > Pseudomonadati > Pseudomonadota > Betaproteobacteria > Burkholderiales > Thiomonas > Thiomonas sp. SCN 64-16. Next base: position 37,738 of record NZ_MEGQ01000044.1, read on the forward strand.
GATCCAGCGCGGCTTGTTGATCGGGCCGTAGACCAGCGGCGAATTCTCCGGGTCGAATTCAGCATCGCCGCTCATGCCGTACACCT
>NZ_MEGQ01000045.1:0-22432 GCF_001725585.1 Thiomonas sp. SCN 64-16
CCGATGCCGATGCCCAGCAGAAAAATCAAGCCGTCCAGCTTGCCGGAGAACAAGGCCACAATGGATGTTCCTGGACAGTAACCACCGACGGCCATGCCGACGCCAATCAGCACGCCGCCCAGCGAACTGCCCCAGAGGAAGACCGAGGGCACGAACATATTGTCAACAGCAATCACGCCTAGGCCTTGCAACAGATAAAGACCGCCAGCCGACACGAGAATGGCGGTGAACATAACCTTGAACACGGCCCAGTCCTTGAAGCGCAACTGGGCGGTGAGTTTGCAACCGCTGCCGAAGCCGGCGTTTTCAAGGATGTAGCCGAAAATCAGGCCGAGGATGATGCCCGATACGGGGCCGGTGTATCCAAGAGGGAAGCTCATTTCCAGAGTCCTTTCGTGAGTTGGCCGAACACGGCGCCAGCAATGAAAAATCCGATCAGGAACAAGAAGCCCGCAGCGGCCAGCGTTGCGGAGCCCGAGAGTCCCATGCCGCTGGTGCACCCCAAGGCGAGACGAGCGCCAAAACCTGCTGCGATGCCGCCAATGACTGCGAGGACGAGTCGCAGGCTGCGCCCTGCTTGAGTGGGGCCGTCGATTTGCAGCTTGAAGCGGCCCGCCAATACGCTGCCAATCAAGCCGCCGATGGCCAAGCCAACGACTTCCCAGACTACCCAGCGATCCAGACCGACTTCAAACAGGTTGTGGAGATAGGTGTGGGCGGCAACGGTACTGGGATCGACCTTGCCCGCTACGGCTGCAGTCGCCAGGGTGGTTGCACCGGTCACGCCATAACCATTTCCGGTGACAAGAAATGTGGCCAGTAGTCCCAAACCCAACAAAACCCCGGCTACATAGGGGTTCCAGAGTGGACGAGGTGTATTGCGCATGAGTAGGCTTCCTCCAGGGGTGATGCGGCGACATCCGTGCGTGTGGCCGCGCGCTGATCGAACGATCAGCTTGTCTCAAATCAAGTATAGGAAAGATTTCATTATGCTTCCGGGAGTATTAGGGTTTTTCCAGACTAGGACTAACACTGATGCGGCCTCATTGAATTTGCGTTTAATCAAGCTTTTTTGGTGGGCGTGACAGGAATCCCCGAGATGAAAGGGGCTGTATAGATATGCTTGAATACCTAGGCAAAGACTCTCTGGCGAAGCGGTGACGTTCAGTACCGCTGCGGGTTCTCATCCTCAACCAACAGGCTGACTGTTTTGCAGGAGTCGAACCCTCGCTTGCCGCTGGATGGGGCCGAATTTGTTGAACGCCGCCCGAGCGCATTCGGGCACACACTTGCACATCAGGAGACCAGGGTATGGCACATATCGTTGTATTGGGCGCCGGCATTGGCGGCATGCCCGCCGCCTATGAAGCGCGTGAAGCGCTCGGCAAAGCACACAAGATCACGGTCATCAATGCCGTGGACTATTTCCAGTTTGTGCCCTCCAACCCCTGGGTGGCCGTGGGCTGGCGCAGTCGAGACGAGGTGATCTTTGCGATCAAGCCGTATCTGGAGCGAAAGGGGATCGACTTCATCGCCAAGTCGGTAACCAAGATCGAGCCGGAGAGCAATACCTTGACCCTGCAGGATGGTGCCAAGGTCAATTACGACTATCTCATCATCACCACCGGGCCGAAGCTGTCTTTCGATGAGGTGCCGGGTTCCGGCCCGCACGGCGGGTATACCAACTCGATCTGCAGTATCGACCATGCGGAAAAGTGCTATGCCGACTATGAAAAGCTGGTGGCCAATCCGGGGCCGGTGATTGTGGGCGCAATGCCGGGAGCGAGCTGCTTCGGCCCGGCCTACGAATACACCATGGTGCTCGACACCGCGCTGCGCAAGAAAAAGATCCGCAACAAGGTGCCCATCACTTATGTGACTTCCGAGCCCTACATCGGCCATCTGGGGTTGGATGGCGTGGGCGACTCCAAGGGCATCATGGAAAGCGCCTTCCGCAGCCATGACATCCGCTGGATCACCAATGCCAAGACCACCAAAGTGGAAGACGGCAAGATGTTCGTGGATGAACTCGACATGCAGGGCAATCTGGTCAAACAGCATGAACTGCCGTTCAAGCACTCCATGATGTTGCCTGCGTTCAAGGGTGTGGACGCGGTGGCTGCGGTAGAGGGACTGTGCAACCCGCGTGGCTTTGTCATCGTCGATCAACATCAGCGCAGCCCGAAATACAAGAACATCTACTCCGCTGGCGTGTGCATCGCCATTCCACCGACCGGCCCGACGCCGGTTGCCTGCGGCGTGCCCAAAACGGGTTACATGATCGAGTCGATGGTCACGGCCATCGTGCACAACCTCGAGGAGGAACTCGCGGGCAAACAACCCTCGCACCGCGGCACCTGGCAGGCCATCTGCCTGGCCGACTTCGGCAATACCGGCGCGGCGTTCGTGGCCATTCCGCAGATACCGCCGCGCAATGTCAACTGGTTCGGCGAAGGCAAGTGGGTGCACCTGGCGAAGATTGCGTTTGAAAAATACTTCATCCGCAAGATGAAGAAGGGCAACTCCGAGCCGATTTACGAAAAATACATGATGAAGCTCATCGGCATGGAGCGTCTGCTGCATCCCGAACGCAAAGACTGATCCACCTTGCATCAGTTCGAGCCCGCAGGCTGTACGGTCTGCGGGCTTTTTTGTGGGGATCATGGCGGTTGCTTCGCGGCAGAACCCGGCCTGAGCAGTTAGGCTGCCAGGGGTTATTGGCGCTCGAAGAGAAATGATGATGTGGCTTTCCATTGCGATTTTTCTGTTGGCCGGAGCCTCTGCGGGTTTTCTGGGTGGGCTGTTGGGCATTGGGGGCGGTTTGCTGCTGGTGGCGGCGCTCAGCTTTGCGCTGCCCGCGTTGGGCATTCCGGCCGATGAGGTCATTCATGTGGCCGTGGCGACGTCGATGGCCAGTATCGTGCTCACCTTTATTTCCTCTGCCACGGCGCATATCCGACGCGGCGGCGTGCTGTGGCCGAGTTGGCGCTGGCTGGCGCCAGGTATGGTGATCGGGGGTTTCATCGGAGCGCATTTGGCGCAGATGCTCAGCGGCCCAGTCCTGCGCTATGTCATTGCCGGGTTCTGTGCCGTTATGGCGGTACAGATGGCAGCTGGTAAACGCAAAAAGACAGTGCCAGGTCAGGAGCACATTCCGCGTTCACCCTGGTTGTTGCCGGCAGGTGTGGGCATCGGGGCTGTGTCCTCCGTCGTGGGGATCGGTGGCGGGTCGATGACGGTGCCCTTGTTGGTGGCTCTGGGCGTTCAGCCGGTCAAGGCGGTGGCGACGAGTACGGTTTGCGGCTTGGCCATCGCCCTGTCCAGCGCGCTGAGTTACATGATCTCGGTTCATGCGCCCGTCCATCCCCTTCCGCCAGGGGCGTTTGGCTATGTTTTCTTGCCTGCGGCCGCGGCGACCGCTGTCGCTTCGATGGTGCTTGCGCCGTATGGGGTACGTGTGGCGCATCGCATTTCGGGCGACGCGCTCAAACGGGTGTTCTCGATTTTTCTGATTTTTATCGGCGCATTGATTGCGTTCGGTGGGTAATCGACCCGGAGGCGATTAAACTTGATCGCCTGCCAACATTCCCAGTTTCCGGGCGGTTGAGTCTGGAAAATTTCACTTATTGAAAGGGCCGACGAATGTTTCCTTCTCGTATTTCCCGTCAATTCCTGGTGGCTGCATTGGGCGTGAGCCTGATGGCCGCTGCACCCGCCGCGCGTGCCGAACTGATTGGCACGCAGCAGCTCACCCAGCCGCAGCCCGGCCAGGACGCGGCTACGCTGGCCGCGGATCGGTCGACGCTTGACCATTTCATGGCGCGGGCCGATGTGCAGGCCAAGCTGGAGCAAATGGGGTTGAGCCAGGAAGTGACGCAGCAACGCCTGGCGGCGCTGAGCAATGCCGAAGTGGCGCAGCTGGCTGGCAGGATCAACAGCATGCCGGCCGCAGGCGCGCTCGGTTTTCAGGAAATGGTGATCATTCTGTTGGTGGCGATTCTGGTCGTGCTGGCGCTTTGATGGGGTGTGCATGACGGGTCGTCGCCTGCGCGTCGCATCGCAACTGACTCTTGCGCTCAGTCTGTTGCTCGGCGGTTGCGCCGCCTTGCCGCCTGGGGTCTTTTCGACGTCGCCGCTGCAATTTCAGCAGGGGCGCTTGGTGGATGAGCCCGCTGGCTTGCCAGCTTCTGCGAATGTGGCTGGAGTGCCGTTTTTTTCGGATGACAGTCACTACTGCGGACCGGCTTCGCTGGCCTCTGTGCTGGTCTTCAGCGGGGTGCGCACCACGCCGAAGCAGTTGATCCCGCAGGTGTTCACCCCGGGTCTGGAAGGAAGCCTGCAATTCGATCTGCTCGGGGCGTCGCGCCGGGCAGGGCGCATTCCTGTGGTTCTACCTCCCAAGCTCGGCGCTGTGTTCGAGCAGGTGGCTGCCGACTTTCCAGTGGTGGTGCTGCAGAAGGTCGGGTTGGGTGCGCGCGATTGGCACTATGCCGTGCTGGTGGCGTATGACTTGCCGGGCGATCGCGTGACTCTGCGTTCCAGTACGGCCCGTGATCTGCAGCTTTCCATCGAGCAGTTTGATCGGTCTTGGGCTGCAGGCGGGAGATGGGCGTTCATTGCCGTCAAGCCGGGGCAGTTTCCGCCTGGAATTGATGAATTGACGTATTTGCGCGCCGTGGCCCCGCTCGAAGGCGTGGCGCCTGAGGCGGCACGCACCGCTTACGAGGCGGCGCTCAAGCGCTGGCCCAAGGCGTGGATTGCCATGATGGGGCTGGGCAATCTGGCTTATGCGCGCAAGGACTATCCGCAGGCCGCGATTCATTTCGCCGAGGCAGCAAGAGCGAACCCTTCCGACGGCGATCCCATGAACAACCTCGCGCAGGCCTTGCTCGCTGCGGGAGACTGGAAGGCGGCGCAGGGGGCGATCGAGGTCGCATTGCGCCTCAGCCAGCCGCACCCCGAGGCGTATCGCAGCACGGCGGCTGAAATCTCCAAGGCGCGCGCCGCGGCCCTGGACCCTACCCAGGCGCCGTGAACCGGCGGCGGCCTGAGGGGTATTACCAGCTCGGTCCGCCCGTCAATCCGCTTTCGCGGTTTGGCTTTGCCCCTGGCTGGCGTAGTAGCGCGCAATGAGTAGGGTATCGGCGTCGCTCAGGCGCTGGCTGAACTGGCTCATGCCTTTGTACACATCGTTTTGACGCTCGCCGTTGTGATACAGGCGCATGGTGCGGATGAAGTAGTCGGTCGTCTGACCCGCGATGGCAGGCGTCGTGCCCTTGCCTTCGCCGTGCAGGCCGTGGCACGACGCGCAGGCGGTGATGAGGCGGTTGGCGTCGCCTTTGCGCACGAGTTGCTCCACCCGCTTGTGCTCTGCGGCGGTTAGCGGCGCGGCGAGAGCGGCCTGTGCCTGCGGCGCTACGGGCTTGGGCAGGCTGGCGTAGTAGGCGGAGACATCCGCGATCTGTTGCGGGGTCATCAGGCGGGCGATGCTGGTCATCAGCCCGGCGCGTTCGTCCTCAAAGCGCAGGCCGCTGCGATAGTCGAGCAGCATCTTGGCGGTGTAGTCGTAGCGCTGGCCGGCGACGCTGGGCCAGTTCATCGTTGCGGCATTGCCAGCGGCGCCGTGGCAGGAGGCGCACATCATGGAATCGTGCACGGCCTTGCCCGCGGCGGCATTGCCTTTGGGCAGATCGCCCAACGCGGTGTGCAGGGTGACGGGGCTCCAGGGCTTGGGCGCGGGTTTGTTGTGTTCGCTGGCTTGCGCAAGGGAACTGGCGAGAAGCGCGGCGGCCAGGGCGAGTGTGCGCGACGCAGCGGGGAATGCGGCGGTGATCATGCGAAGATGTCCTGAGTGAAGGCCTGAATCCAGGCTTGCTGATAGACGGCGGACAGGCGGATTTGCGCGGGCGTGGCGTCGAGCGGCAGGTAACGCGCTTTGTTGACCCGGCCGATCTTGCCGTCTTCCTTGATCTTGAATACGTCGGCGACGAACAGACCGTAGTCTTTGCCGGCCAGGGCGTAGCAGGTGTTCTCCCAGACGGGCGTGCCGGGGTCTCGTCCCGCCAGACCGTCGGTAATGACCCGGGCCACCCATTTGGCCTGGGTGTTGGCCGAGAAGCCCGACTTGGGCATGACATCGGCGATGCTGGAATCGCCGATCACGTACACGTCTTTGTGCAAGGTCGATTCAAACGTGGTGCGGTGCACCGGGCAAAAGCCGCTGTCGTTGGTGAGGCCGAAGTCGAAGGCGATCTGCCCGGCGACCATGGCCGGGATGATGTTGATCACGTCGGCTTTGATGGCGCCGCCCGCGGTGTGCAGGGTCATGGTCTTGGCGTCCAGACGCTGCGGGGTGCCGCCGGCCTTGGCCTGAATCCACTCCAGCGCGCAGGGTTGGGTGGAGGGCTGGAGTTTGGCCGCGAGCTTGGTGCGGTACTCCTGCGGCGGCTGGAAACCATAGAGCCGGTTCCAGCCGAGCAAGGCGGTTTCGTCGGTGACGAAGCTGTCCTTCGGGTCGGCGATGATGACCTTGGCGCGCGGGTTGTGTTTGCTGAACCACTCCGTCATCAGCGCGGCGCGCTCGTAGGGGCCGGGCGGGCAGCGGTAGGGGTTGGGCGGTGCGGCCAGCACGAAGGTGCCGCCGTCGCGCATGCTCTGCAACTGCTTGGCCAGCAGGGCGGTCTGCGCTCCGGCAATCCAGCCGCTGGGCACTTGGCTGTCGGCCAACTGTTCGCTGTAGCCGGGCAGGCTGTCGTAGCGCAGCTTGATGCCGGGCGAGACGATGAGTTTGTCGTATCTCAGCACTTTGCCGCCCGCGGTGGTGACGGTTTTGTTCACCGGGTCGAGGCTTTTGGCGGCATCGAACACGAAGGCCACGCCATGCTTGTGCTGCAGCGCGTCATAGCTCACCCGCAGGTCTTGCATCGTGACGTGCGCGTTGAGCACCTCGCTCGATCCGTAAGGGCGGATATAGACCGGATTTTTTTCGATCACCGTGACTTGCAGGCTGGGATCGGCCAACTTGAGGTATTTGGCCGCCGTGGCGCCACCCACCCCACCGCCGACGATGACGATGCGAGCAGACGCCTGACCGGCGCGGGCGATGGCGGGGAAGGCAACAGCGCCCAATGCCGTGGCACTGGCGAGCAGAAATTGACGACGAGAGTTCATGGTGTGCCTCTTATTCGGGTTTGACGGCGGCGAAGTAGCTCGCCATGGCGTCGATTTCGCCATTGCTGAAGCCCTGCGCCACATGGCCCATCAGCGTGGAGGGGCGCTTGCCATCGCGGAAATCGCGCATGGCCTGCGCCAACTGCGCTTTGGGCATGCCAGCCAGGGGCATGAAGGCGGCGGCGTGTAGCCGTCCGTCCGTGCCGTGGCAACCGGCGCAGGTTTGCGCCATGGCGGCGCCGGTGGGCGGTGCTTTGGGTCCGGGCGGCAGGGTTGCGGCGGCTGGTGTGCCGACCGCTGCGGGTGCGGCAGGCGCGGCAAAAGCGGGAGCATTCGCGCCGAGCAGGACGATGGCGAACACGAGCCCGATCAGGACGAGGGTGAGGTGATGAAGTCGCATACGAAATCCTTATCGCGCCCAGACGACGAAGCCGACTACGAAGAATTGAACGATCCAGAGGCCGACCAGCCACATTGAAACCGTGCCGATGCGGTCGATGGCGGCCGATGGGGTGTAGATCTGGCCCTTGGGCGTCTGCCCCACCTTCCAGGCAATGGTGAGAAAGTAAGCCAGGGTGCTGCCGCCAATGAGGGCGAAGGTAGAGAAGAACAGCACGTTGCTGTACCAGTCGAGGTGCACGGGGTAGGTGAACACGTCATAGCCGTGTATGCCCTTGAGCACCGTCCAGCGCAGCACTTCGCGCAGCGCGGCCACGGCAATCAGCGCCACTGCGCCGAGGGCGAAGGGGGCGTAGCCGAGGGAGGTGTGCAGCGTGCGCTGGCCCAGCACCGTGGGCAGCGCCACGGTGAGCAGCAGCAACGCCACGCTGAGCAGCACGATGGGCGAGGTGGCAAACCCGGCGATGTTGGCAGGCAGGGTGGCCATCCAGCCGCCGAGAAACACCAGGGCGATCACCCCGCCGATATTGAGCATCTTGCTGGCGAGGGCGCCGACCCACTGGAGGTAGTTCGCCTCGGCCAGTTGCCCCGCGCTGAGGTAGCGGCGATAGGCGAACAACCAAGCCCCCGTCACCGGTGCGGCCAGGGCGATGAAAAAGCCGAAGCGCCACAGGTTGTAGTCGTGCAGCGTGCGGCCGCGCGGCTCGATCACCCCGCCCGGCGCGTACCAGCTCATCCACTTCTCGGGGCTGAGCATTTGCTGGGTGAGCACATGCATGATGAAGCCCACGACCAGAAACAGCGCCAGCGCGGCCACCAGGCTCCAGCCCGAGCGCGTGTCGTGCTGAGGGTCGTCGAGGTGATGATTGCGACTGTAGAAAAAGTACAGCGCCATATAGCCGGCAATGAGCAGCACGATAAAGCCCACCACCCACCAGGCCGACAGCACATTGCTGGTGTACCAGAACGGGTCATAGGTCACCTGCACGAACAGCAGCGGTGCGACGCCGAGCACCACGGCCACCGAGACGGCGATCTTGGCGGTGGTGGTCATGGCCGCGGCAAGGCGGCGGCGCATGGGGTTGCGGCTGAAGGCGTTGGCGAGCACCAGTGCCGTGCCGCCGAGCATGACCTGTACCGCTGCGATGTGCAGCGCAAAGGTCAGCACGCCCAGCACCAGAAAGACGATGGGGTGAGACGGAACCCCGGCGACGTCGCGCAGGGCATAGAGCATTTCAGAATTCATGTCAGCGCACCTCTTGGGTCAAGGTTGCGGGCAGCGCAGCGGCTTGGTCGGCCTGCGCCAGTGCCGCCTTGTGCTGGATGTGGGCGATGGCGGCCTGCGGCTGCTTCATGTTGACGATGAATACCGCAAGCGCCTCGGCTTCTTCGGGCTTGAGCGGAATCATCGGCATATACAGCGTGGCCCCGGTGGAGAGCGCGCCGCGCAGGTAGTTTTCCACCTCGGTCACGTTGGTCGTGCCGCCGAAGTAGCGATGCAGCGGTCGCATGCCGGTATCGCTCAGCGAGTGGCAGTTGGAGCAGGTCGTCAGCGCCAGCGACTCGCCGACTTTGAGCATGTTGTCCGGCGTGACCACGCGCAGCTCGTTGGGAACGAACACCTGCGTCTTGAGAAAGCCGTGCGTCTCCAGCAGTGGAATCTCGCTCTTGATGTTCATGCCCGGCACATCGCGGCCGACGACCTGGTTGGAATAGATGTACTGCCCGGCCACCCAGGGCTTGCGGATGGACTCGCGCGCCACTTCCTCCGGCCACAGCCCGAACAGCAAAATGCTCACGGTGGCCACCGACGCCCCCCACACCACCAGGGTGCGCGAGGAAATCAGCGTCATCACGAAGTAAGCCAGAGTGCCCAGCAGCACGGTGATGATGGCTGGCTGGAAGTAGGACGGCAGGCGGTTGTCCATCACCAGATGCGCGGTTTCTGGCAGGGTGCGGATATACCACTGGAACAGCGCCGCGCCGGTGATCGACGACACGATGCCCAGCCAGGCCAGCTTGCGCGAAATCTCACGCTTGAACGCCGGATCGGTGATACGCGCCGCGACGATGCCGCCGACCACCGCCGTCATGGTGAACATGAACGCGGTGCGCATGGCGAGCTGGGCGAAGGTGTTGCTGCCGTAGAAGCCGTTGAGGTAGCCCCCCTCAGTGAACCAGACCTCCTTGCCCGGCACCATCATGAACGACAGGATGCCCAGGATGATGAGCATGGTGGTGTAAGACGCCATGCCGAAGATCACGGCGATGCGCATATGCGTGCGCTGATCGACCCGGCCGACCAAGTAGATCACCAGATAGACGCCGACCACCTCGATGACGAAAAACACCCATTCGGTGGCCCATTTCCACACAAAGCTGTGAATCAGCGCCGAAATGCCGCGCGGACTGGCCACAGTGGTGGTGAACCAGATGCCCGGCCCGGTGATCGAGCCGATGACATATGAGAACACCAGCAGGAACATGCCGTATTTGCGGATGTAATCCAGCAACTGCGGCTGATTGCGCCGGTAGGCGAGCACCGCCAGATAGGCAAACAAAATGGCCGCGCCCACCGAAGTGTGCGAAGCCAGCACATGAATGGTGGCCATGATGCCGACGACCCAGCCACTGCCCACACCCGGTTCATACCAAGTGGGATAAAGCCCGACCCAATCCATCTCGACTCCTAGTCTCGGTGCGATCTGCACCGCAATGTTGCAAAAGACAACACTTTGTTACTGGAAGGAGTATCGAGAGAGGAGCTCAGTAGGGATTTGATCTACCGCAAATTGCAAATTGAGACTTGCAGGTTTATCTATGTGTGAGTGACTGGGGTCACAAACGGCCCGTGTGGTGCAAAAATTCAGGGTTTACGCGAATTGCGTTCGCTGGGGCGGACCGTTGATCCGCACCGGGGTCTGTGTCTGTCGGCGCGGTTTCATTTGATCTCACGCAGACGGGCTGCCGTCGCGGGCGCTGGAGGCGAGGCCGCTGCTCAGCGTTGGCCGATGGCGGCGTTGGCAAACACGCCGCGGGCGTCCCGCGGCTCGCTGCGCCAGTATTGCGGCGGTACCTTGACCTGCGCGCCCAAGGCGGCTGCGGCGTGCCAGGGCCAATGCGGGTTCCACAGCAGGGCGCGGGCCAGCGCGACCAAATCGGCCCGGCCCTCGGTCACGATGGCTTCGGCTTGTTGCGCCTCGGTAATGAGGCCAACGGCCATCGTGGGCAGCCCAGTCGCCTCTCGCACCGCCTGAGCCAATGGCACCTGATAGCCGGGGCCGATGGGGATTTGCTGCTTGGGGGACAAACCGCCGGAAGACACGTCGGTCCAGTCGCAACCCCGCGCCTTGAGCGCTAGCGCGAAGGCAAGGGTTTGCTCCAGATCCCAGCCGCCTTCCACCCAGTCGGTTGCCGAGACCCGCACGCCCAGCGGAATAGTCGCGGGCAAGGCGGCGCGCACGGCATCGAACACTTCCAGCGGATAGCGCATGCGCCGGGTCAGGCTGCCGCCGTAGCCGTCGTCGCGCTGATTGGACAGCGGCGACAAAAACTGGTGCAGCAGATAGCCGTGCGCGCAGTGCAGTTCCACCGCTTGCAGGCCCAGGCTGGCGGCGTGTCTCGCGGCTTGGACGAAGGCGTTGCGGATGCGCTCAAGGCCGCTGGCTTCCAGCGTTTGCGGTGCAGCCTCCTGCGCGCCGTGCGGCACCGTGGAAGGGGCCACGGTGGGCCAGCCGCCTTGCGAAGCCGGTAGCAGTTGACCGCCGTCCCAGGGGCGCGCGCTCGATGCCTTGCGCCCCGCGTGCCCGAGTTGAATGCCGATGGGCATGTCGCTGAAGCTGCGCACATCGTCGAGCACGGCGCGCAGCGCCGCTACGTTGTCGGCTGAATACAGCCCCAGACAACCGGGGGTGATGCGGCCGATGGCTTCGACCGCGGTGGCCTCGATGAACAGCAGGCCGGCGCCGCTTTGCGCCAGCTGGCCAAGATGCACGCGGTGCCAGGGCATGGCATTGCCCTCCACGGCGCTGTATTGGCACATCGGACTGACCACGATGCGGTTGCGCAGGCTGAGGGCGCCGAGTGAAAACGGGGAGAAGAGTTGAGACGACATAGGCAATGAACGAAAGAATCTGACAAGCAGCTGCAACGGGCGGCTGGCGTGGAATAAAACATCTCGTTCCATTGTCCCCGCGTCAGCCGTTTTCTGCAGGGCAGGGCGGTGCGATCAAGCGGCGACTTTGTTCCAGCGATGGATGGCGGCGTCTTGCAGCCCGCAAAGATCCGCCATGCGACGCAGCACGGCGAGATCGCCATTGGTGTAGATCTGCGGCAGTTCGGGCCTCTGTGCGCTTGTTTGTTGCCAGAGACGCGCGGCTTGCCGCGCCACTGGCTCGGCGGTGTCGAGCAGGTGCACTTGGGGGCCGAGTTCGGCCTGAATCTGCTCGGCCAGCAGGGGGTAATGCGTGCAACCCAGCACCACGGTGTCGCAGCCGGCTGTGCGCAGCGGCGCGCAGAACTGACGGATCAACTGCTGCACTTGCGGCGCCTGCAGATCACCACGCTCCACCGCGTCGGCCAGACCGGGGCAGGGCTGCAGCACCGGCTCGGCCGCGCCGGCATGGGTGTGCAACAACCCGCGGAACTTGGCACTGCGCAGGGTGGACGGGGTGGCCAGCACGCCGACGCGCCGCGCGTCGCTGCGGGCCATCGCGGGCTTGATGCCGGGCTCGATGCCCACGAAGGGCAGATCGAATTCCGCGCGCAAAGCGGCGATGGCCGCCGCGGTGGCGGTGTTGCAGGCCACGACGATGAGGCGAGCGCCTTGCCCGATCAGAAAACGGGTGATCTGGCGTGCGCGTTGCTGCAGAAAATCATCGGGCCGGTCGCCGTAGGGCGCGTAGGCCGAGTCGGCGACGTAGATCAGGCTGACCTGCGGCAACTGCGCCCGCAGCGCGCGCAGCACGGTGAGGCCGCCCACGCCGGAATCAAAGACGCCGAGCTTCGGGGTTGGGCTCATGAGCGACGGCTTGGCTGAGCGGGCTCGGCATCCGCGCATTGCGGGCAGATACAGGCCAAGCCGATGCACGCGGGCGGAATGCGTGCCAGGGTTTGCGGCGCAAAGCGCACGCTGACGCACCAGCAAGGGGCCGATTCATCCCCCGCGGCCCGCACGCACGCATTGGGTCGAGCGCACAGCGGGCAGCGCGCGGGGTCGCAGGCGAGGTGGTCAGCGGCCATCGGGGGCGTTCAGGCGGCAGTGATGGGGATTTGCGGCATTTGCGCGATGCGCGCCCTCCACTGCGCCGGGCCGGTCTGATGCACCGAGATGCCCCGCGCATCCACCGCCACGGTCACGGGCATGTCCTGCACGGTGAAGGCATAGATCGCTTCCATGCCCAGGTCTTCGAACGCCACGACGCGCGCCGCCTTGATGGCTTTGGCCACCAGATACGCTGCGCCGCCAACAGCGATGAGCGAGGCGCTGCGGTGCTTTTTGATGGCCTCGATCGCCACCGGGCCGCGTTCGCCCTTGCCGATCATGGCAATCAGCCCGGTCTGTGCGAGCATGGTCTCGGTGAATTTGTCCATGCGGGTGGCGGTGGTCGGGCCGGCCGGGCCCATGACTTCGTCGCGCACCGGATCGACCGGGCCGACGTAGTAGATCACCCGGTTGGTGAAGTCGACGGGCAGTGTTTCGCCACGCCCCAGCATGTCGGCAATGCGCTTGTGCGCGGCATCGCGCCCGGTGAGCAGTTCGCCCGAGAGCAGCAGGGTGTCGCCCGGCTTCCAGCTCGCCACTTCTTCTCGGGTCAGGGTGTCGAGATTGACCCGGCGGCTGCGTGCGGCATCGGGCTGCCAGTGCACTTGGGGCCAGAGGTCGAGACTGGGCGGATCGAGAAAGGCCGGGCCGCTGCCATCGAGCACGAAGTGGGCATGGCGGGTGGCGGCGCAGTTGGGGATCATGGCCACCGGCTTGCTGGCCGCGTGGCACGGGTAGGTCTTGATCTTCACGTCCAGCACGGTGGACAGGCCGCCGAGACCCTGAGCGCCGATGCCCAGCGCGTTGACCTTTTCAAACAACTCGATGCGCAGTTCTTCCAGCTTGTTTTGCGGGCCGCGTGCCAGCAGATCGGACATGTCGATATCGTCCATCAATGCTTCCTTGGCCATGAGCATGGCCTTCTCGGCCGTGCCGCCTACCCCGATGCCCAGCATGCCCGGCGGGCACCAACCAGCGCCCATGGTCGGCAGGGTGGCGAGCACCCAATCGACCAGGTTGTCGCTGGGGTTCATCATGATGAACTTGCTCTTGTTCTCGCTGCCGCCGCCTTTAGCAGCGACCTTCACCGACACGGTATTGCCGGGCACGAGGTTGACGTTGATGACGGCCGGAGTGTTGTCGCGCGTGTTCTTGCGGGCGAAAATCGGATCGTCCACGATCGAGGCGCGCAGCACGTTGTCGGGGTCGAGATAACCCTGCCGTACCCCGGCGTTGACCACTGCATCGAGGCCGTCGTCGAAGCCTTCAAGGCGCACGTTCAGGCCGATGTCGAGAAAGACATTGACGATGCCCGTGTCCTGACAGATCGGGCGATGCCCTTCGGCGCACATGCGGCTATTGGTCAGAATCTGCGCCATGGCGTCCTTGGCCGCAGGCGACTGCTCGCGCGCATACGCTCTAGCCAGATGGCTGATGTAGTCGGCCGGGTGGTAGTAACTGATGAACTGCAGCGCTGCGGCGATGCTGTTGCGCAAATCGGCGGCACGGATAACGGTGGTCATGGTGTGAACGGTTTGTTGTGGATGAAACAGGTGGCGCCGGGATTGACAGGCGGCGGGCCTAATGAGCCTCGTCCGCCTTGACATGGCCCAGCAGCATGGTGCGGGTCATCATGCGGTCGGTGTAGGCGATCGCCATGGCCGAAAGCAAGAACACGACATGGATGGTGGTCTGCGCCACCAACGCTTTCACGCTATAGGCGTCGGCGTTGATGAAGGTGCGCAGCAGGTGGATGGACGAAATGCCGATGATGGCCATCGCCAGCTTGACCTTGAGCACCGAGGCGTTGACATGCGACAGCCATTCCGGCTGATCGGGATGGTCTTCGAGGTACATGCGCGACACGAAAGTTTCGTATCCGCCCACGATGACCATGATGAGCAGATTGGCGATCATCACCACGTCGATCAGACTGAGCACCACCAGCATGATGGTCGTCTCGGTGAGTTTGGGCGCGGCGCTATGCGCCAGAGCCTGCGCATCCTCCACGGGCAGAGGATTGCGCACGGCGATGGCTTCGAGCAGGTGTGCCAGCGAGGCCTGATTGCCGAATGCCGCGCCGACCAGATCGCTGAGTTCCACCCAGAAGTGAAAGACATACACCCCGAGTGCCAGGATCAGCCCCACATAAAGCGGCAACTGCAACCAGCGGCTCATGAACAGCAGGCGGGGGATGAAGGGGACGTGCGGCAGGTCGGGCGGACGAGGCATGGCGGTTCCGGTGACGGGGATTGAATCGCGATTCTAGAAGGGCACCGTCTCGCTCCAATTCATCCCCACGCCAGCGCTGCGCACTATGCTCGAGGTGCAGCGTCAGGGCTGCCGTCAGGGCTACGTAAGGGCGCAAAATTCAGATAGCAATGTTTTTTCCTGCGCCTTTGCGCTGAGATTTCACAAAACGAAGGAGACTGTCATGAGCGACACCGCCACACACCCGCACGAACGCAAGGTTTATTACCCCTCCCCGCAAGCCGTGCAGTCCGCCCGCATTTCCGGCATGGACGCCTATCGCGCCCTCTGCGCCGAGGCCGAGGCCGATTACACCGGCTTCTGGGGGCGCATGGCGCGGGAAAATCTGCAATGGCAGCATCCCTTCACCCACGCACTCGACGACAGCCAGGCCCCGTTCTACAAATGGTTCGACGATGGTCGGCTCAATGTGTCCTTCAACTGCCTGGATGTGCACGTGCAGGCCGGCAAGGGCGACAAGACGGCGATCGTGTTCGAGACCGATGACGGCGCCGTCACCCGCGTGAGTTACGCCGAATTGCTCGACAAGGTGGGCCGCTTTGCCAACGCACTCAAATCGCTCGGGGTGAACAAGGGCGACCGCGTGGTGATCTACATGCCCATGTCGGTTGAGGGCGTGGTGGCCATGCAGGCCTGCGCCCGAATCGGGGCCACGCACTCGGTCGTGTTCGGCGGTTTTTCGGCGCAGTCGCTGCGCGACCGTATCGAAGATGCAGGCGCCGTGCTGGTGATCACCGCCGACGAACAGCGACGCGGCGGCAAATCGCTGCCGCTCAAAGCCATCGTCGACGAGGCGCTGGCGCTCGGCGGCTGCGACACCATCCGACATGTCGTGGTCTATCAGCGAACCGGCGGTAACGTGGCCTTCGCCGCCCCCCGCGATCTCTGGATGCACGAACTGTCCGCAGCCCAGAGCCCGGATTGCCCGCCGGTTTGGGTCGAGGCAGAACATCCCCTGTTTCTGCTCTACACCTCCGGCTCCACCGGCAAACCCAAGGGCGTGCAGCACTCCAGCGCGGGTTATCTGCTCTGGGCCAAGCTGACCATGCTCTGGACTTTCGACATCCGCCCGGACGACCTGTTCTGGTGCACCGCCGATATCGGCTGGGTGACCGGGCACAGCTACATCGCCTACGGTCCGCTGGCTTGCGGCGCCACCGAAATCATGTTCGAGGGTGTGCCGACCTTTCCAGACGCCGGACGCTTCTGGAAAATGATCGAGCAACACAAGGTCACCATTTTCTACACCGCGCCCACGGCCATCCGCTCACTCATCAAGGCGGCAGAGACCAACCCCGCCGTGCACCCGCGCAACTACAAGCTCGACAGCCTGCGCATCCTTGGCACCGTCGGCGAGCCCATCAACCCCGCGGCCTGGGAGTGGTATCACGAGCACATCGGCGGCGGTCGCTGCCCCATTGTCGACACTTGGTGGCAGACCGAGACCGGCGGCCACATGATTACCCCGTTGCCTGGCGCGACGCCCATGGTGCCCGGCTCCTGCACTCTGCCACTGCCCGGCATCACCGCCGAAGTGGTGGACGAAACCGGCCATGACGTACCTTGGGGCACCGGCGGCATTCTGGTCATCAAAAAGCCCTGGCCAGCCATGATCCGCAACATCTGGGGCGATCCCGAACGCTTCAAGAAAAGCTATTACCCCGAAGAACTGGGCGGCTACTACCTGGCAGGCGATGGCGCCATTCGCGACCCCAATGACGGCTACTTCACCATCACCGGCCGCATCGACGACGTGCTCAACGTCTCCGGCCACCGCATGGGCACGATGGAAATCGAATCCGCCCTGGTTTCGCACCCGCTGGTGGCCGAAGCCGCCGTGGTCGGCCGCCCGGATGACATCACTGGCGAAGCCATCTGCGCGTTCGTCGTGCTCAAACGCCCCCGGCCTGAGGGCGAGGAAGCCCTGAAAATCGCGGCCGAACTGCGCAACCATGTGGGCGTGGAAATTGGCCCCATTGCCAAGCCGAAGGACATTCGCTTCGGCGACAACCTGCCCAAGACGCGCTCCGGCAAGATCATGCGTCGCCTCTTGCGTTCTCTGGCCAAGGGAGAGGCTGTCACCCAGGACACGTCTACGCTCGAAAATCCCGCCATCCTCGACCAACTCGGCAAAACGCATTGACCCTGAAGCCCCCAAGCCGGGAGCCCTCGTCTGCTATAGTTACGGGTTACCGGAGAGATGGATGAGCGGTTTAAGTCGCACGCCTGGAAAGCGTGTAAGGGTCAATAGCCCTTCGGGGGTTCGAATCCCCCTCTCTCCGCCAGGACATAAGCCTAAGTGATTGATTCACTTAGGCTTTTTTCTTTTCAGGCTCTGCTCGGTCTTACCGTAGGTCTTACCCGCGTGCAATGACGGGTTGAACCGGTGCGCGGCAAGCCCCTCCGTTCAGGCTTGCTGGCACGCAGGCGAGGCGCTGGGCTTAGACCCCCACAGTCTGAAGCGCCTCGATCAACGCAGAGGCGGTCACCTCTTCTTGCTGCAAATCCACACCCAGCAGCGACAAGGCCCGCAGAGCTTGCGCCGGGGAAAGATCGAATGCCGGGACGCTGATCGTCTCGGATTTGTGCGGGCGATCCAGCGCAGGGGCTTTTGGATTGCGAGACAGATTCTCGCCGACACCCGCCGCCTCAAAATCGCGCTGCGATTCGTGCGCAGGAATGACGGCCTGGTCGCTGTCCTCGGCCTGCTCTGCGGCAAGTTCCTGGTCAAATGCTTCGCCGTCGTCGGCCTGCTCTGCGACAAACTCACGCTCAAACTCGCGGTCAGCCCCAGTGTTCAGCGAATCCGCAGGCTCGGCATCGAACGCATCCGACGGTGCTGCCGCAGGAATCGAGGGGGATGCAACAGGCGTCGAGAACGGAGCGGGCGACTTTTCTTTTCGCGCCAAATCCAACACGCTGCGTGTGCCTGGATAGATCGGCGTGCCATCTTCCGTGTAGGTGGTGTGCTCTTTCCAGATCGCCACAAAGTTGTCGTACAGCGTTGCGGGCTCGCCTTGTTTGCGCGCCTTGCGCAGCGAAGACAACAGCCGGCCCGTCACTTCCAGCCCGGTGATGCCCAGGGCGCGAAGTTGTCCCACTTCTTCGGCCATGTCGATCATGTCGATGTGCGACTGAATCCGCGTCTCTTCCATCCCGAAATGCCGGGCAATGGCATACACGTTCGGAAACAGGCCATCGTCCAGCATTTTTTTCCAGGCACGCCCCATGTCCTCGGCGGACATATCCTGCCGCAGCAGGTTCTCGGCGACCTGCATGCGGAAACGATCGTCCGATTCGACCGAATCCACGACGGCAGCGATGGTGTCGAAGTTGTATCCCGCACGCGGGGTGTAGCCCAGCGCCGTCAGGTCTTCGTTTTCCGCCAGTTCGCGCGCCCATTTGCGCGCGATCAGCGCCGCGGTCACCCGGCGCTCGCCAGTCACCACCTTGAACAACCCGCCCAGGGCGGTCGTCACGGTGATGGGTGTGCGCACGCCGTCTTGCAGGATGTTGACGGCCAGGCGCACCAGTTCCGTGCTGTCGTCGCGGGCATCGCCGGACGCCGCAAGCAGGGCGGGCACGTTGCGCAGGGGAATGTCTGGCGGAACGGGTACGCCGTCGGTGTTGTCCGGTGAAAATCCCAGCTTGAGCTTGCGAGGCTGGCTCGGGTCGAGGCGGATTTTGTCCAGCACTGCGTAAGTCATCGCCGCGTGGTTGCCCGCGGCTTGAATTTCAAGCAGAAGGTTGGATTTCAGTTTAGAGGCCATCAGCATCTCCGTTCGATTACACGATTTCAAGCAATCAGGGTGTCGCAGACACGTTTCCAGTCCTGCGCGTAAGGCTCTTTCTTTGCGAAGCGCCACACGGGTTTTCCCGCGTCTCGCGCCTGCCGCACGCCCTCTCGCTCGGCCAGCCCCGGCCCTACAAAGCTGGACCGGAGGGCGGCTTGCATGGCAGCCACGGTTTGCATCTGGCCGACCGAACGCTTTTTAAGGCGGTTCGCCACAACCCGGAGTTGCAGCGCCGGATTACGAGGCCGCAGGCTGTCCACGACGCTCTGCATGATTTTCAGACCCTGCAGCGCGAATACGTCCGGCTCCACAGGGGCAATCAGCACGTCGGCCAGCAATAGCGGGGCGGTTTGCAGCGTGCCAAAGTAAGGCGGCGTGTCGAAAACGATCAGATCGTAACCCCCAGGGAAACGGCGAAGGGCTGCAAGCGTCTCTTCAAGCGACAGCGTCTCAGCGCCTGACAGTGCGGGACTTGCGACCAGCACGTCAAAGCCCCAGGCGGTTCGGGTGGGCTGAACAAGGGCTTCATCATCCCACAGGTTTTCCGCCAGTCCGGCTCCGCCATCGGGGACAACGACGCTGGATGCGGATGCCTGCGGGTCCAGATCAACCAGTAGCGTGTTCCGGCCAGCATCGACGCCGGCGGCGGCCAGATGCAGGGCCAACGTCGTTTTGCCGACGCCGCCCTTGCGATTGGTCACTACACAAGTTTTCATAGTGCGTGCTTTGGTGTGTTAGGGTTTGATGCAACTAGCACACCAGAACAAGCGAACTCAGCCTGCGTGCTTGGCATCCTCTGCGTTGGCCCGCTCACGGGCCTCATACTGTTGTTTGCGAGCATCCCTGATTTTTTTGATCGCTGGGGTCGGGTTCTTGTACCAGACAAAGTAGTACACAGCGGTATATAGCACAGTCGATGGACTGACCCCGTTGTTTGCAGCGACCGATTTCACGCGCAGCGCCAGTTCTTCGGGCACCCGCATGTTCACTTGCAGCCAACCAGTGGCAACTGTTGTGGTGACCGGCGTCTCCAGCGCTGTGCCGTCGTCCGTTTTCACCACAACAATCTTTTCCTCGCGGCGCGACAGCGCCTGCGTCTCCCGCCATTTAAGGCCCAGCGCCCACGGTGCTTCGTGCAGGAATGTACGAATCAGCGTGTCGTACAGCGACATGAGGGTTCCCCCGTACCGTGGGGCCAGCCGGTGTTTCAGGTCGGCCATCACCGGCGCGGGAAGGCGCGTTGTGAGGTCCACATAGTCTTTGCGGACACCTTTCTTGATTGGGGTTGCCATGGTGTGCTCCTGTGTTTTCCTGCGCCATGCAGGGGTTCTGTCTAAACAGTGTATAGCAGACTTATATCCGGCGTATAGCAGAATGTAATAAGTTGCAAGCAATGTGTGAACTGGAGCGGACAAAAACAAGAAGATTCCGGGCTGCCCGGAACTAGGGGCTCAGGCCAATCTCTCGGTCAGCCCCACCTTTTTCGCGGACAACCCTCACGCGAAGGACTTTTTCCGGGCTTTTTGCGAGCGCCATGGGTGTGCCAGGGCGCATGGACTCCGGGATTTGGGTCAGTACGTCTTTGGGCACGCTCACGCGCTCCTGCACAGGCCCGCGTAGAACAATCAGCATCCTGTCTGGGTTGCTGGACGGCGCTATTCCCTCGAACTTTCCTGTAACGCTGGGACGGTCGTCCAGGCTCACCAGCCGGGACGTCTGCGCCTGGGGCGCACGCGGCAGGTCAGGGCGCAGGTCAGCGTTCTCCGCGGCAAGCTCCACCGTTTTGCGCCACTGCACGCCCAGATCGGCCCGCTGCCGTGCTGTATCCAGCGTCGGCGCAGCGGAAGCAATGTCTTTTTCGCGCGCCGTGCGGGCCGCGCCGGTTTGCAGGTCGATACGGGAGACAAGCCCAAGTTCTTCCCCCGTCTGCGCACTGCGGTAGTGTGCCTGCAATGTGCCTGTCGGCGATTGCTGCGCAGCGAACATCAGCATTTTTCGAGAGCGGGCTTCTTCTTCCAGATTTTTCCAGGTCTGCGCCGCCCCCTGCGTGTAGCCCGGCGGGTGCTCTGTCAAAGTCAGCCCCTTGTCTGGGTCGATTCGGACGTGAAGACCGGGCAGCTTGCGCAGCACAGCGGCTTCCTGCGCGTGCTCGGATTGGCGCAGCGCAGCGGCCATCGAATCCAGAGGAACCGATGCGCCTGCGGCCAGATCAACCGCTTGCGGGCGCAAAAGGCCCTTGTGCTCTGACACGATGGCACGCGCGGCCTGCACGTCTCGTGCGTGCTCTTGCGAATGCACGTAGGCGTGAGATCGGGCCGTCACCACGACGGGTGCCGTTGCGTCCAGCGCGCGGATAGACACCTGCCGGGGGCGTCCGGCGATCTGCTCGACAGCGACTGCGGTCTGTCCCTCGGACGGGACGATGGCTCGCACCTGGGCTGGGCCAGCCTCATCAATCAGGGTGTGGCCCGGACGCAGGTCGGCGGCGGGAATGGATAGGGTTTTGGCGGGCATGGCTCAACGCTCCATCGCTTTGTTGCGCGACGGCTGCGGGTCAGCCTCGACCTGCAGGCCCGCCTTGGGTTCATAGCGCAGCTTGATCGGGGTTCCAGCGACCAGATCGTGAGAAACTTTGCCTGCGGGTACGGTGATTGCAACGTCCACCCCAGCACGCTGGACATGGATTAGGTCACGTTGCGGGTCTGGCGTCGGCTCAATCCGCGTCAGTTTGCCGGTCAGCCTGCCGGTCTCCTCGATCCGTGCGATGGCCTGATCAGCCGTCATGTCCCGGTATTCCGCCGCCTTGCGGTCTTCCTTGTCAAGCATCTGGCGATGTTCCTTGATCGCTTGGGCAAACTTCTTCTGCAGGTCAGGATACTCGTCAAGCACCCGCTGGGGTGGCATGCTTTTAGGCTCCATGCCGGGCGGACGAACCGCCTCAGGCATGTTGTCATACAGAGCGTTGTTGACCCGGTTTTTGTGCATCATGCGCAGGGCATCCTCTGCGGTCGGCCCCTCGGCGTAGCCCATCAGTTCACCACGTTGCGCGCTCCCGTTGAACACGGCCCACTCCCGCGCGGCGTGCGCGCCGAGCTTCATCGCCGTAGCGCCGGTGGCGAACTCGGCGAGTGTCATCTCGTGAGGCTGCCTGGCCAGCAGCGCATCTTCACGCCGAAGTGCTAAGTCTTTTTCGTGCACCAGGAAAGAATAGGTTGCCATTTCGGTGAGCAACCCGTCATGTCGCCCTATGAATGTCTCGGACGACGACACCGGCCAGCCGATACCCTGTTCTGCTACCCACGCCTTTACGTGGGCGACCTCTTCCTTCTGCAGTCCACTTTCATCGCGGTTGATGAGAGCGGACGCCCAATGCGCGGGCGCTTCGATCTCGACGGTCTTGAGATTGCGTTGTGTCGATTCGGTGGCGTTGACAGCCTGCTCCGGGTCTTTGACGCTCAAGGACAGCGTTGTCGCCAAAACCTTGTCGGCGGGCCGGTAGGTCAGGTGAAATTGGTTTCCTGTGTCAAAATCCCGT
>NZ_MEGQ01000046.1:0-20025 GCF_001725585.1 Thiomonas sp. SCN 64-16
AAGGCCGGTACGAGATCGGTCAGGAAGTGCTGCCCATCGATCCGCTGAAATTCAAGGACAGCCGCAAATATCCCGATCGCCTCAAGGAGGCGCTGGAAAACACCCAGGAGACCGACGCGCTGATCGTCATGGGCGGCGCCATCCAGACCCTGCCGGTGGTAGTGGCCTGTTTCGAGTTCGAGTTCATGGGCGGCTCCATGGGCTCTGTGGTCGGCGAGCGTTTCGTGCGCGGGGTGCAGGCGGCCATCGAGCAGAAGGTGCCTTTCATTTGCTTTACCGCCACGGGCGGCGCGCGCATGCAGGAAGGCTTGCTCAGCCTGATGCAGATGGCCAAGACCAATGCCGCGCTCACCCGCCTGTCCGCAGCCGGGCTGCCTTTCATTAGCGTACTCACCGACCCGACCATGGGCGGGGTGTCGGCCAGTTTTGCCTTCATCGGCGATGTGGTGCTGGCCGAACCCAAGGCGCTGATCGGTTTTGCCGGCCCGCGGGTGATCGAGAACACCGTGCGCGAAAAGCTGCCTGAGGGCTTCCAGCGCGCTGAGTTTCTGCTGCAAAAGGGCGCGGTTGACCGTATCGTTGACCGCCGTGAACTGCGCGGCGAACTCGCGCAAATGCTGGCCATGCTGCTGCGTCAGCCTGCCGACGCGATCGCTTCCTGATTTCCTCAGACTTTCCCGTCGTTCGCAGCCGCGGGCGACGGGCTTTGCGTATGTCTCCCACACCCCACACTCTGGACGGCTGGCTAGCCCACGCCGAGTCGCTGCATGCCCGCGTGATCGACCTGGGGCTTGAGCGCGTGCAGGCGGTGCGCGCGGCCATGCAGTTGCAATTCAGCTGCCCGGTCATCACCGTGGCGGGTACCAATGGCAAGGGCTCGACCTGCGCCATGCTCGAAGCCATTCTCATGGCGGCGGGCTACCGCGTGGGCGTCTATACCTCGCCGCATCTGGTGCATTTCGAGGAACGCTGCCGCATCGCAGGGCAGACGGTGAATGCGCAGGACTTGCTGCCGCATTTCGCCGCTGTCGAGCAGGCCCGGCTGACCGCAGGCGAGGGCGGCGCGGCGGTGAGTTTGAGCTATTTCGAGTTCACCACTCTGGCCATTCTGTCGCGGCTTGCCAGCCAGCGGCTCGATGCCGTCATTCTCGAAGTCGGGCTGGGCGGGCGGCTCGATGCGGTGAACGTGATCGACACCGACTGTGCCATCATCACCAGCATCGACCTCGATCACATGGAGTTTCTCGGGCCGGACCGGGAGTCCATCGGCCGCGAGAAGGCGGGCATCATGCGGGCCGCAAAGCCCGCCATCGTCAGCGACCCGCAGGCGCCGCAGTCGGTGCGGGATCACGCCGAGGACATCGGCGCCGATCTCTGGCTGGCCGGACGCGACTTTCACTACACCCACCTGCCGCAGCAATGGGGCTGGCAGGGGCGCGCACAGCGTCGGCACAGCCTGGCGTTTCCGGCGCTGCGCGGCGCCAATCAGCTGCTCAACGCCAGCGGCGTGCTCGCCGCGCTGGAGGCCTTGCAGGCCGCCCTGCCAGTTGCGGCGCAGGCGGTGCGCGAAGGGTTTGCGCGAGCGGAGCTGCCCGGGCGCTTTCAGGTGCTGGCGGGTCAGCCCACGCTGGTGCTCGATGTGGGCCACAACCCGCACGCCATCGCCGTGCTGGCGGAAAACCTCGACAGCATGGGCTACTTTCCCGTCACCCACGCGGTGTTTGGCGCCATGGCCGACAAAGACATCCCCGGCATGTTGCGCCGCATGTTGCCGCTGGTCGACGTCTGGCATCTTTGCGACTTGCCGACGCCGCGAGCCGCGTCGGCAAAAGAGCTGGCGGCTCACCTGCTCGCCTTGAAGCCAGACGCCCGCATCGCCCAGCATCCCGACCCCTTGCAGGCGCTGCGCGCAGCGGCCGCTGCCGTGGAGCTGGCCGATAGAATCGTGGTGTTCGGCTCCTTCTACACCGTGGGCGGTGTGATGCAGGAGGGGCTGCCCCGACTTCACGGCAAGCATCTCGTTTCCTCCCCGCAATGACCTTTGGCGCTCCCCGTAATTCCGCCCGTCGCTCCTCCAGAGGCGATGACTCCGATTCGCAAAGCCAGGACAGTCTGCGAGCGCGCGCGCGTCGGCGTCTGATCGGCGCAGTGGCGCTGGTGCTGCTCGGGGTGATCGTGTTTCCGCTGGTGTTCGACTCCAAGCCCAAACCGGTACCGTCGAACATCGCGCTCGATATTCCCTCGCAGAGCAAGGCGCCGGGCCTGGCGGTGCCCGCTTCCGCGCCCATGCTGCCCGCGGCGTCCAGCGTGTCCGTGCCCTCGGGCGAACGCGCGGCCGTGGCGCATGCGGCGAGCGCTGTGGCTGCGGCCCCCGCGCCAGTTCCACCCGAGCCGGTGGTGGCCTCGAAACCGGCGCCTCAGCCAATACCCGCAGCACCCAAACCCAGTCCGGTACAGCAGGCGGAGCCGGTTGTCCCCCCGCCAGCACCCAAGCCACCCGCCCCGACACCCGAGCAGGCACGGCAACTGGCCAGTGCGCGCCAGGCCCTTGCGGCGCTCGAAGGCAAATCGCCCGACCAGATTTCCACTGCGCAGGCCGAGGCGGCGCTGGCGAATAAACAGCACGCGACGCAGGAAGACGTCGCCCCCTCGAAGGCGCGGTTTGTAGTGCAGGCTGGCGCGTTTGCCGACGCGCATGCCGCCCAGTCCGTGCGGGCCAAAATTGAAAAAGCCGGATTCAAGACCTATACCCAGGTGGTCGATACCGCGCAGGGCAAGCGGGTTCGGGTGCGCATCGGCCCCTTTGCCACGCGCGATGAAGCCGAGCGGGCCTTGCACAAATTGCAGGCGCTGGGTCTCAGCGGTGCGGTGCTGACGCTGTGAGTCCGCTGGACTGGTTCCTGCTCGTCGTCGTGGGTTTGAGCGTGCTGATCAGCTTGTTGCGCGGCGCGGTGTATGAGATCGTCACCCTGTTGGGTTGGATCGGGGGCGTCTGGTTTGCGGCGCACTTCGCGCCCAGCCTGGGTGCAAGGTATTTGCAGGCCATCGACAATATCGATATGCGCCTGTTGGCGGCCTATGCGATGTGTTTCATCGTGGTGGTGCTGTGCGCGGGCATACTCGCCTCGGTGCTGCGTTTGCTGTTGCGTGCAAGCGGACTGGGTATTTTTGACCGCAGCATGGGCGCGCTGATCGGTCTGGTGAAGGGCGTGGCGTTGTCGTTGTTGCTCGTCGCCCTTGGCGCCCAGACGGCGCTGGCGCAGAGCGCGATGTGGAAAACGGCGGTGCTCATTCCGCCGGCGCAGTCTTTGCTGCTGGCCATTCGCCCTTGGCTGCCCGCCGCTTTCGTCACCCATTTGCCGCAAGGCTGAAGTGTTTGGCTCTCCCCTCGTTTCCTGAAAGACCACTCCCATGTGCGGCATCGTCGGCGTCATTTCGCAGCAACCCGTGAACCAGCTTCTGTACGACGCGCTGCTGCTGTTGCAGCATCGGGGTCAGGACGCTGCGGGCATCGTCACCGGCTCGGGCTCCAAGCTCTATATGCACAAGGCGCGTGGCATGGTGCGCGATGTGTTTCGCACTCGCAATATGCGCGCGCTGCCGGGCGATTACGGTATCGGCCAGGTGCGCTATCCAACCGCGGGCAACGCCGAAAGCGAGGAAGAGGCGCAGCCGTTCTACGTCAACGCGCCGTTTGGTCTGGTGCTGGCGCACAACGGCAATCTGATCAACGCGGTGGCGCTCAAGCGCGAGCTGTTCAATAACGATCACCGCCACATCAACACCGAGTCGGACACCGAGGTTTTGATCAACGTGCTGGCGCACGAGATCGAGCGCCGCACCCACGGGTTGCCGCTCTCAGTCGACGATATTTTCGCCGCGGTGCGCGCGGTGCACCTGCGCTTGCGCGGTTCATACGCAGTGGTGGCGCTGATTGCAGGGCACGGTCTGCTGGCTTTTCGCGATCCCTTCGGCATTCGCCCCTTGTGCTTCGGTACGGCGGGCGAGGGCGGCGAGGTGATGGTGGCGAGCGAGTCGGTCGCGCTGGAAGGCACGGGCTACAAATTCGAGCGCGACATCGCGCCGGGCGAGGCGATTTTTGTCGATCTGCAAGGCCGGTTGCACAGCCAGCAGTGCGCGGCCGAGCCGCAGCGCAATCCCTGCATCTTCGAGTACGTTTATCTGGCCCGCCCAGACTCTGCGCTCGACGGCGTGTCGGTCTATCGCGCCCGTTTGCGCATGGGCGAAACGCTGGCGCAGCGGGTGATCTCGGTGCTGCCGCCCAGCGAGATCGATGTGGTCATTCCCATTCCTGAATCCAGTCGGCCGTCGGCCATGCAACTCGCGCACAGGCTGGGTCGGCCGTACCGCGAGGGTTTTGTCAAGAACCGTTATGTGGGGCGAACCTTCATCATGCCCGGACAGGCGGTACGCAAGAAGTCGGTGCGGCAAAAGCTCAACGCCATCGGCCAGGAATTCGCCGGGCGTAACGTGCTGCTGGTGGATGACTCCATCGTGCGCGGCACCACTTCGCGCGAAATCGTGCAGATGGCGCGTGAGGCCGGGGCGCGCAAGGTGTATCTGGCGTCCGCCGCACCGCCGGTGCGCTATCCCAATATCTACGGCATCGACATGCCCACGGCCTCGGAGCTGGTGGCGCACAACCGTAGTGTCGAGGAAATCCGCCAGATCATCGGCGCCGATGTGCTGATCTACCAGGATCTCGACGCCATGAAGCGGGTGATCCGCGAGATCAACCCCGAGATCGTCGAGTTTGAGGCGTCGTGTTTCGACGGCTGCTACATCGCCGGCACCTTGCCGCCCGATGAAGGCAAGAACCGGGGCGAAGGCGTGGCACCCAACACCGGCCGGCTCAGCCTGCAAGGGGCCGAGGAGCAGGGGCAGCTGTCATGACCGCACAAGACCGAAGCGCCCCTGATCTCGCGCTCGATACGCTGGCCGTGCGCGAGGCCTTGCCGCGTTCGCAATACGGCGAGAACAGCGAGGCACTGTTCCTGACCAGCAGCTTCGTGCATCCCGATGCGGCGACCGCGGCTGCCCGGTTTGCCGGGGAGCAGGACGGTTTTGTCTATTCGCGTTTTTCCAATCCCACTGTCTCCAGCTACGAGCAGCGGCTTGCCGCGCTCGAAGGCGCGGAAGGCTGCATCGCCACGGGCAGTGGCATGGCCGCCATTCTGCTGCTGGCGATGGCGCTGCTCAAGGCGGGCGATCATGTGATCTGCTCACAAGGGGTGTTCGGCTCCACGATCAATCTGTTCGGCCGCGAACTGGCCCGCTTCGGCGTGGAGACCACGTTCGTTTCGCAAACCGACGTGACGCAATGGGCGGCGGCCCTGCGGCCCAATACCCGGCTGCTGTTTGCCGAAACGCCGTCCAATCCGCTGACCGAGGTCTGCGACATCGCCGCGCTGGCCGATCTGGCGCACGACGCTGGCGCCCAACTGGTGGTGGACAACTGCTTTTGTTCACCGGCCTTGCAGCGTCCCCTCGATTTCGGCGCCGACTGGGTGATTCATTCCGGCACCAAATACCTCGATGGTCAGGGGCGGGTGATCGCAGGCGCGGTGTGCGGCAAAGCCGCGCCGATCCACGACAAGCTGCTGCCCGTGCAGCGCACCATCGGTCTGTCGCTCTCGCCCTTCAATGCCTGGGTGGTGCTCAAGGGCATGGAAACCCTGGGCGTGCGCATGATGGCGCATAGCGCTGCTGCGCTCGCCATGGCGCAATGGCTGCAGGCGCAGCCTGCTATCGGCCGGGTGTTCTATCCCGGCCTTGATACCCATCCGCAGCATGCGTTGGCCATGCGTCAGCAAAAGACCGGTGGTGCCGTACTGTCGTTCGAGCTCAAGGCCGACGATGCGCAGCAGGCCAAAGCGCGGGCGTTTCACCTCATCGACCACACCCGCATTTGCTCCATCACCGCCAATCTGGGCGACACCAAGACCACCATCACCCACCCGGCGACGACCACGCATGGCCGCCTGAGCGAAGCGCAGCGGCAGGCCGCAGGCATCGGCCAGGGGCTGATCCGCCTGGCCGTGGGATTGGAAGATGTGGGTGATCTTCAGCGCGATCTCAGCCGGGGTCTGCAGACCCTGAGCTGAGCACGTCTTCTTGTCCTTTTTTCACTTTCCGAATTCGACGATGACCACCCAGCCGCACCGCGTTCGTACCCGCTTCGCTCCCAGCCCGACCGGATTCATCCATCTGGGCAATATCCGATCGGCACTTTACCCGTGGGCATACGCGCGGCACCACGGCGGCGACTTCATTCTGCGCATTGAAGACACGGATACCGAACGTTCGTCCGAAGAAGCCGTGCAAGTCATCCTGCAGGCGATGGACTGGCTCGGGCTCGATTATGACGAAGGCCCGTTCTATCAAATGCAGCGCATGCCGCGTTACCGCGAGGTGCTCGATCAACTGCGCCAGTCTGGCATGGTGTATCCCTGTTATATGTCCACCGCCGAGCTCGATGCCCTGCGCGAGCAGCAACTCGCCGCCAAGCAAAAGCCCCGCTACGACGGCACCTGGCGCCCGGAGCCCGGCAAGGTGCTGCCGCCGATTCCCGAAGGCGTGCAGCCGGTGTGGCGCTTCAAGACGCCGACCACTGGCGTCGTGGCCTGGCATGATTTTGTCAAAGGCCGGGTCGAGATTCGCAACGAAGAACTCGACGATCTCGTCGTTGCCCGCCCCGACGGCACACCGACCTACAACTTCTGCGTGGTGGTGGACGACATCGATATGCAGATTACCGATGTGATCCGCGGTGATGATCACGTCAACAACACGCCTCGGCAACTGCACATCTTCCAGGCCTTGGGCGCCAAGCCCCCGCGCTATGCCCACCTGCCCACCGTGCTCAACGAGCAGGGCGAGAAACTCTCCAAACGCAATGGCGCCAAGAGCGTGCTGCAGTACCGCGACGAAGGCTATCTGCCCGATGCGGTGGTGAACTATCTGGCGCGGCTGGGTTGGTCGCATGGCGATGCGGAGATTTTTTCGCGCGCCCAGTTTTTGGAGTGGTTCGATCTCGACCACCTGGGCAGCTCGCCAGCGCAGTTCGACGAGGCCAAACTGCGCTGGGTGAACGCGCATTACATCAAGCACACCCCTGCGGAGGAACTGGCCGCACTCGTGCGTCCCTTGCTCGACAAGGACGGCATTGCCCACCAGACGCCTGATCTCGCGGCGGTTTGCGCCCTGCTGCACGACCGCGCCCAGACGCTACCCGAACTGGCCCAACAAACCCTGTTGTTCTATCGCCCCACCGCGCCCGACGCCGCTGCGCTTGAGCAGCATCTCGGTGCGCAGGGAAAGGCGGCCGCGGCGGATTTTCTGGCCCAGCTCACCGCCCTTCACGACTGGTCGCGCGAAGCGATCAGTGCGGCCCTCAAGAGCGTGCTCAAACAGCACGGCCTGAAAATGCCGCAACTGGCCATGCCCGTGCGCTTGATGGTCACCGGCCGAGAGCAGACCCCCGCTGTCGACGCGGTGCTGGCCTTGCTCGGACGGGACACCGTCGTGCAGCGCCTCGAAAAATATCTCGGCTGATTCAATCCGGTTGCCGGGTCAAAGTAGGCGCTGAAGCTTACTTCCGGTTATAATTGTTGGGTGTTTAACGGGGCAATTTTTCTGTTGCATGTGGTATGCGGCAGACAGTGTTGTCCCACAGTTCCATCAGAGGGGTAAACGTGGCAAAAGCGACGACCACAGGCAAAACCAACGGTGTTGAACTCGAAGAGTCAAACTCCTCCACCACCACAAAATCGGCAGATCCCTGGGATTTGATGATGCAGAACGCCGAGGAAGTGGCCTCCACATTCCGCAAGCGGCCTCAAGTGAAAGTGTCTTCACCCTGGCGTGAAGGGTTTGGCAGACCGCTCTCCCAGCGGTCGCGCGAAATCTATGAGCACATCACTGCCAACAAAACCCGCCTGAAGCAAAAATAAGCGCTTTTTCAACGCTTTTTTATTTTTGGCGCTTTTTTCGCGCCAAACTTTTCCAATAAAAGCGCCTGCAACCGACTTTGCAGGCGCTTTTATTTTGGCCGTCTTCTCGGGGCCAGGGGTTCAGGCTTACTCCCCTCGGCTGGCTTCAAGCGCGAGCGCCTTGGCGCACTCGCCCACCAGTTCCGGGCCGCGGTAGATCAAGCCGGTGTAGAGCTGAACCAGATCGGCGCCCGCGCGCAGTTTTTCGACCGCGTCGGCCCCGCTCATAATGCCGCCGACACCGATGATCGGCACGTTGTGGCCCAGACGCTGGCGCAGCCGCGCAATCACCCGGGTCGAGGCGGCGCGTACCGGCGCCCCGCTCAGTCCACCCGCTTCATGCGCATGGGCCAACCCGGCCACGGCGTCGCGGGCGAGCGTGGTGTTGGTGGCGATGACGCCATCGAGGCCATGCGTCAGCAACTGATCGGCGATGACGTCGATGTCGGCGTCTTCAAGGTCGGGGGCGATTTTCAGCAGCATGGGCACATGGCGGCCATGCTGTTGCCGCAGGCGCTCGCGCGTGGCGGCGAGGCCTTGCAGCAGGCCCTGCAGGGCGGCGTCGGTTTGCAACTGGCGAAGGTTGCGGGTGTTGGGCGACGAAATATTGATGCTGACATAGTCGGCCTGGGTGTATACCCCTTCCAGGCCCAGCCGGTAGTCGTCGAGCGCCTGCTCGACGGGGGTGCTGGCGTTCTTGCCGATGTTCAGGCCGATGGGCACGGGGCGATGGCTGCGGCGCACATGACGCAAAAAAGCCTCCAGCCCGGCATTGTTGAACCCCATGCGATTGATCAACGCCTGCGCCTGCGGCAGCCGGAACATGCGGGGCTTGGGGTTGCCGGGCTGCGCGCGGGGGGTTACCGTGCCGACCTCGACAAAACCAAAACCCATCG
Source organism: Thiomonas sp. SCN 64-16 (assembly GCF_001725585.1). NCBI lineage: Bacteria > Pseudomonadati > Pseudomonadota > Betaproteobacteria > Burkholderiales > Thiomonas > Thiomonas sp. SCN 64-16. The sequence continues at coordinate 8,909 of NZ_MEGQ01000046.1, forward strand.
CCGCGAGGGCGTCGATGGCCTCGCCATTTTTGTCGAGCCCGGCGGCCAGACCGACACGATTAGCGAAACGCAAGCCGAGAAGTTCCACCGGGTCGTGAACCGGCGCATGGGCGTACAGAATCGACAGCCCGGCAGAATGCGCCATGCGGATGCCGCTCAGCGTGAGGTGATGCGCCCATTCTGGATTGAGGCGGAACAAAATAGGGCGAATCAGCGGATAGGAGAGCGGCATGGAGAGCAGACGAGGTCGCTGAGCACAGGGCGGCGCAGCGATAATGAAGACTGACATTTTTCGTGAAGACCCGACATGACGCAAGACGAACTCAAACAGCAGGTCGCCGCGGCCGCGCTCACCCAGGTGCCGCAAGGCGAAATCATCGGAGTTGGCACGGGCTCGACGGTGAATTTTTTCATCGACGCCCTGGCTGGCATCAAGCACCAGATCAAAGGCGCGGTGTCGAGCTCCGAGCGTTCCACCGAGCGCCTGCGCGCGCATGGCATCACGGTGTATGACCTCAACGAGGTGGCGCAGCTTTCGGTCTATGTCGATGGCGCCGACGAAATCGACGCCTCGGGCGCGATGATCAAAGGCGGCGGCGGCGCGCTGACGCGCGAAAAAATCATCGCCGAGGCCGCAGAGCGCTTCATCTGCATCGTCGATCAAAGCAAGCTGGTGCCGGTGCTGGGTAAATTTCCTTTGCCGGTCGAAGTCGTGCCGATGGCGCGGGAACTGGTGGCGCGCCGCTTGCGTGCCCTGGGGGGCGATCCGCGCGAGCGTTCAGGCTACGTGACCGATAACGGCAATCTGATTCTGGACGTTCACGGCCTGGAGATTGCGCAGCCGCGCGAATTTGAAACCCGTGTGAACCAGATTCCGGGTGTGGTGACCGTGGGCCTGTTCGCACTGCGCGCTGCCAACGTCGCCCTGATCGGCACTGCCGAGGGTGTGCAGCGGCGCGATTTTGTTTGACTAATTCTCTGACTAAAACTGAAAGCCCTTGGGGGCGTTCGGATTTGGCGGTGGCAGCACGGAAGGTTCGGTCGGCACGCGCTTTTGTTCGGGGGCCGAAGCTTTCTGGGCTGGGGGCGGCACCAGCGCCACGGGCTGCGGACGCACATAGTCGCGCGGCAGTTCGCTCTTCTTCGGATAGCCTGCAGCATCGAGCGCGATGTCCCAATTACTGGAACTGAAACCGGTGCTCAGTTTGGTGCTGCCGATGATCACCAGCGGGAGCTGGTCGCTGCCGTTCGACAAAGCCTTGTAGGCCTTGATGTCGGCATTGGTTGTGATGGTTTTTTCGGCGAAGGGAATGCCGCGCTGTTGCAGGTAGTCGCGTGCGGCATCGCAGGCCTCGCATTGCGGCGCGGTGTAGAGCGTGACGGGGTATTTGCGCGCCGCTTCACGCAACGCGGCGGGAAAGCCGGCAAAGCTGCTGGGCGTCGCACTGCCGTTGGCCGACAACGACTGCACAGCCTTGCCCTGCGTGCTGCTGGGCGGTACATCGCTGAAGGTGACCGAGCCGTCCGGGCCGACGATCTTATAAATCGCCCAGGCGGGCGTGCCCGCGGTCAGGCCGAGCGCCAGTGCGGCGGAAAACATGAGGGCGTGGCGCGAAGTTCGTTTCGTCAGTCGTTTCATCGTTCTGTGCAGCAAGGGCCAAGACAAGCTGCAAGTGTGCCACGGCTGCGCCCAGGCCGGGCTGCGAGCGCGGTGTTTTCGCCACAGGCGGCGGGACGGGTTCGGGGCCATCGCGTGCGCTCAGGCGACTTCAGCCGCTTCAGCCGTCATACCGCTGTGGCGGAGCAGGGCATCGATGCGCGGCTCGCGGCCACGGAAGGCCTTGAACGAGTCGATGGCATCGCGGCTTCCGCCCACGGCGAGAATGGCTTGCTGATAGCTCTTGCCCACTTGCGGACTGAGCGGACCTTCTTGTTCGAAGCGCTCAAAGGCGTCGGCCGACAGCACTTCAGCCCATTTGTAGCTGTAGTAGCCCGCTGCATAGCCCCCGGCGAAGATGTGGGAGAAGCTGTTGACGAAGCGGTTGAACGCCGGTGGCTTCAGCACGGCGATCTCGTTGCGGTTCTCCGCCACCAGCGCTTCAATCGCTTCGGGTGTGAAAGTGCGCAAGTCGTGGTGCAGGCGCATATCGAGCAGCGAAAACTCGACCTGACGCAGGGTCTGCATGCCGGACTGGAAGTTTTTCGCGGCCAGCATTTTGTCGAACAAGGCGCGCGGCATGGCTTGGCCGGTTTCCACATGATGGGTGAGAAAGCGCAGCACTTCCCATTCCCAGCAGAAGTTTTCCATCAGCTGGCTGGGCAGTTCCACCGCGTCCCATTCGACGCCAGAGATGCCCGACACGGCGATGTCGTCCACCTGGGTGAGCATGTGGTGCAGCCCGTGGCCGAACTCGTGGAACAGGGTCTGCACGTCGTCGTGGCTCAGCAGGGCCGGCTTTCCGCCCACGGGCGAGGGAAAGTTGCAGGTGAGGGTGGCGACCGGAGTTTGCAGCGTGCCGTCCGCGCGCAGCCAGCGCGAACGCACATGATCCATCCACGCGCCCGAGCGTTTGCCGTCGCGGGCGTACAGGTCGAGGTAGAACAGACCGACGCTGCGACCCTCGGTGTTTTCGATGCGATATAGCTCGGCATCGGCGTGCCAGGCGTGAATGTCGCCCTCCACCCGCCGCAGCTTCACGCCGAACAGGGTTTCGACCACGCGGAATAGCCCGGCGATGACGGTGGGCAGGGTGAAATATTGCCGCACTTCCTGCTCCGACAGGGCGTAATGCGACTGCCGCAGTTTCTCGGAGGCCCAGGCGATGTCCCAGGCTTCGAGCGGGGCCAGGCCAAGCTCTGTTTGCGCGAAGGCGCGCAGGGTGTCGAGGTCGCGCTGGGCGAAGGGACGGGCGCGGGCAGCGAGGTCTCGCAGAAAGTGCAGCACCTGCTCCGGGGTGTCGGCCATTTTGGGCACCAGCGAGACTTCGGCATAGTTGGCGTAGCCGAGCAGACGGGCTTCTTCGTCGCGCAGGGCGAGAATTTCGGCCATGACGGCGGAGTTGTCGAACTTTGCATCGCCCAGCTCGCTGGCACGGGTGACGTAGGCGCGGTAGAGGCGTTCGCGCAGTGGGCGGTGTTCGCCGTGCTGCAGCACGGGCATGTACGACGGATAGTGCAGGGTGAATTTATAGCCGGGTTTGCCGTCGCGCTCGGCGGCTTCGCGCGCGGCCTGCAGGGCATCAGCCGGAATGCCGGCGGTTTGCTCTTCGCCGACGTACTCGGCACAGGCCGCTGTGGCATCAAGCACATGTTCGGAGAAGGTTTGGCTGAGTGCGGCCAGGCGCTCCTGAATTTCGGCGTAGCGGCTGCGGGCGGGGCCTTCGAGCAGCGCACCGCTCAAGCGGAAGTCACGCAAGGCGTGCTCGATAATGCGCTGGCGCGTCGGGCTGAGGCGGGAAAATTCGGCGCTGTCGTGCAGGGCCTGATATTGCCGCAGCAGCCCTTCGTTCTGGCCCAGCCGGGTCCAGAACTCGGTGACCTTGGGCAGCATGGCGTTGTAGGCGGCGCGCAGGGCGGGGGTGTCGGCCACGGCGTTGAGGTGGCCGACGACACCCCAGGCACGGCCCAGATGTTCGGTGGCGCGCTCCAGCGGCTCCACCACGGCGGCCCAGGTGGGGGCAGTGGTGGTTGCGGTGACCTGATCCAGCGTTTGTTCCGCCGCCTGAATCAGAGCGTCGAGCGCGGGCTCGATGTGCTCGGGTTTTACTGCGGCATAGTCGGGAAGATCGCGAAAATCACACAGCGGGTTGTTGGCGGGCAGAGCAAGCGTCATGGCGTCGGTCGGTGCATCAAGTCGGGTCGGGGACGAGGCTGAAATTATGGGCGGGCGTGGGCTCGCTCGCACGACTCCAGGGTATTGACCAGCAGCATCGCAATGGTCATGGGCCCGACGCCGCCGGGCACCGGGGTGATCCAGCCGGCGACTTCGCTGACGCCGTCGAAGTCCACATCGCCGCAGAGCTTGCCCGCTGCGTTGCGATTCATGCCCACGTCGATCACCACGGCGCCGGGCTTGACCATGTCGGCAGTGATCAGGTTCTCGCGCCCGACGGCAGCCACCAGAATATCGGCCTGGCGGCACACCGCAGCGAGATCGGCCGTGCCGCTGTGCGCGATGGTGACCGTCGCATTGGCCGCCAGCAGCATCAAGGCCATCGGCTTGCCGACAATGTTCGAGCGGCCCACCACCACCGCCGACTTGCCGCGCAGATCGCGTAGGCCGATGGATTCGAGCATTTTCATGCAGCCATACGGCGTGCAAGGCTTGAAGCCGGGCTGTCCCACCATCAACGCCCCCGCGCTGGCGACATGAAAGCCGTCCACATCCTTGGTCGGTGCAATGGCTTCGATCACCTTGTTGGCGTCGATGTGGCGGGGCAGGGGCAATTGCACCAGGATGCCGTGGATCGCCGGATCGGCGTTGAGCGCGGCGATGCGCTGTAGCAGCGCGGCTTCTTGCAGGTCGGCGGCGTATTGCTCCAGCACCGAGTGGATACCGGTCTGCTCGCAGGCCTTGATTTTGTTGCGCACATAGACCTGGCTGGCCGGGCTGTCGCCCACCAGAATGACGGCGAGGCCGGGGCGATGTCCCGCAGCGGTGCAGGTCTGCGCGCGCTGCGCGACCTGCTGGCGGATTTGGGCGGAGAGGGCGAGACCGTCGATGCGTTGGGCTGTCATGGGAATGGGCTTGGAAAAATGCACCACGCCCGCGTGGTGCGGGCGTGGTGCATGGGGAGGGGATGGATTTATTTCGGTGCGCCGAGCGCAATCTTGAGCAGATCGGCCACGGTGCTGACGTTGAGCTTTTCCATGATGTTGGCACGGTGCGCTTCAACGGTCTTGATGCTGATGTTGAGATCGTCGGCGATCTGCTTGTTCAGCCGTCCGGCCACGATGCGTTCGAGCACCTGCGACTCGCGCGCAGTGAGTCGGCCCAGCAGGGCGCCGCGGCTGGCTTCGGCCTGCTGCTGATCGGCGGTCAGACGCGCTTTCTGCAGCATGCGATCGACCAAATCGCGCAGCACGACTTCGTTGAACGGTTTTTCGATGAAGTCGATCGCGCCCTTTTTCATGGTGTCCACCGCCATCGGCACATCGCCGTGGCCGGTGATGAACACCAGCGGCATGCTGCAGCCGCGATGCAGCAATTCATCTTGCAACTCCAGGCCGTTCATGCCGGGCATGCGCACGTCGACGATGAGGCAGGCGACTTCGCGCGGGTCGAAACGGGTGAGGAAACTTTCGGCGGATTCGAAGCAGCGCACGCGGTAGTCGTTGCCTTCGAGCAGCCACTGCAGCGAATCGCGCACGGCCTCGTCGTCATCCACCACATACACGGTACCTTTGTTGGCTGTTTTCATGAGCAATCGAGAAGGATGGGGAAGTGATGAGAAGTGGGGCTTCAGTGGCCGGGGATCACAAGCGGGACGGAAGGAAGTCGGGATGCGCGGAATCGCCGGAGGGAGCCGGTGGCCGAGGCCGCTCTTTGGGGGCTCCGAGCGGCAGGGTGAAGCTGAAGAGGCATCCGGCAATCACCGATTGATTGTAATAATTCTCGGCCCAGAGACGGCCCTGGTGATACTCGATGATCGAGCGGCAGATGTTCAGGCCGATGCCCAGGCCTTCGGCCTTGGTGGTGTAGAAGGCTTCGAACAGTCGCTCCATCACGGCTTCATCGATGCCGGTGCCGTGATCTTTGACGGTGAAAGTCACCCGCTCGGCATCCGACATGATCTTGAGCTCGATGCTGCGCAGATTGCCTTGGCGCCCGGCCTTGTCCACCGATTCGGCCGCATTGCGCAGCAGGTTGAGCAGGACCTGCTCGATCAGAATCGGATCGGCGTACAGCGTGGGAATGCCGGGGGCGACGAAGTTGAGCAGCCGCACATTGCGCCGGGTGAGCTCGATTTCGGCCAGTTCCAGGGTGTTGCGCACGATGTCCTGCACGCGGCATGACACCCGCGCGGGCTCGCTCTTTTTCACAAAGTCGCGCACCCGTTTGATGACCCCGGCGGCCCGCTGCGCCTGCCGTCCGGTTTTTTCCAGCGCATCGATCAATTCCTGCTGGGTCATGCCGTGGGTCTTGACGCGGGCGATCATGCCCGAGGAATAGTTGCTGATGGCGGTGAGCGGCTGGTTGAGCTCGTGCGCCAGCGACGAGGCCATCTCGCCCATGGTGATCAGTCGGCTGGTGATCTGGGCCTTTTCTTCCTGCTTGCGCGCGGTCTCTTCGGCGCGCTTGCGGGGGGTGATGTCGGTGGCGATCAGCAGTTGCGCCACCCGGCCGTCCACCCATTGCATATAGCGCTGGCGCACGTCGAACCAGCGGTCGAGCGCTTCGACGTGGGTTTCATGCGCGTTGGAATGGCCGTCGAGAATTTCGTCGGCGGGCAGGCCGGCAAACGAGTCGACGGTGTCGACATGATCGTCGTCGGCGACCGAAGTCATCTGCCCGCCATTGAGCATGAGGTGGCCGTGCACCGACGCGCCGAACCACTGGCGGTAGAGCTTGTTGGCGAACAGCGGCTCTTCGGTGCCCAGCGAGATCACCGAGACCGCGGCGTCCAGCCCTTCGAGCACGGCGACGAAGCGCTCGTGAGAGGCGGCGAGTTCCTGGCGGATGCGGGTGGGCTCGGTGATGTCGGTGACCGACATGATCCAGCCCGTCTGCTTCTCGCGCACGTCGATCAGCGGCGAGACATAGACCCGCGCGTCGAACTCGCTGCCGTTCTTGCGGCGGATTTTCAGCGCGAATCCCGAGGGCGGCGCCAGGCCATCGAGGCTTTGCTGAATGGCCAGGGCCATTTCAGCGCCTTGTTGCGCGGGCCAGTAGGGGTAGGGCGGCTGGCTGCCTATCAGGTCGCTGTCTTCAAAGCCGGTCATGCGGCAGAACGACAGGTTGACATATTGAATGCGGCCCTGCATGTCCACCGCCTGCATGCCGGTGGAGAGCGAGTTTTCGATGGCGCGGCGAAAGGCGGTTTCGCGGGTGAGCGCCTCCTGCGCGCTCAGGCGTTGGCGCAGCTGGTTCCAGCTCGTCAATAACGTCCACAGGGTGAGCGCCGACAGCAGGAACACGCTCCAGTACAGGCCCTTGGTGGTCCAGCTCGGGCTGCTGCGATAGCTGCTGACCTGCAGCACTAGCCCGGGCTCGAACGGGGGCAGGGGCGCGCGGTACTGCAGCGCCTTGTCGCGTATGGGCTGGCTTGAAGCGCTGTCGAGCAACTGGTTGTCGGGGCCGAGGAGCGAAACGGCATAGCTGGCATTGAGGTCTTCCGGCACCGAGTTGCGCAAGATGCCGTCGACGGAGTACACCACGCCCACCACGCCGGCGAGCTGGTCGTTGCGCACCACCGGCGTGGCGGTTTCGAGCAGCCAGCCGTTGTCGGCGCCCTTGAACGGTGTTGAGTACGCGGTGCGCTGGCTGACCAGTGCCTGCTGCATGAGTTGCAGGCTGTTGGCGCGCTTGAGGGTCTTGCCCACCAAGGTGGCGATCTGCTCGGTGGCGAGGTTGGGGTTGCCTTTTTTGAACACCACGGCGCCATCGGGATGTGCGTAGTACACCAAAAGCAACTGCGGATAGCGTCGCAGCAAGCGCAGCGCCTGCACGTCGAACGGCCCGGGTCGGTCTTCATGCAGAGAGAGGTTGTTGGCGATGGCCTGCACTTGGTCCTGCGCGAGGGTGAGGTCGAGGCTGATGCGTTGCTGCGCCCATTCGCTATCGCGCTGCAAATTGTCTTTGTCGCGTTGCAGGTCGGCCTGCTGCGAATAGCTCACCAGCGCGGCCATGGCCGCCAGAAACAGAATGAAGACGACAAGAGGCAGCACCAGCAGCACACGGTCGGACTGCATGCGCCGCAGCAGCGCGCGCGCGCGCAACAGCCCGAAGCGCTGCGGCCAACTGCGGCGGCGGAAAGTGGGAACGTGCTTTGAAGGATTCACAGGAGCAGTCTAGAGTGTCTGGAACACAGAGCCCTCAAATGTCGGCCCTGCGTTTTGTCGAGAACCGCCCGGTAGTTGAGTTGACCAGCAGATTTTGCGTTGACGCAGTTCGATCTTCAAACGAGGCAGATGGGTGAAAGAAATCGGGCAAAACCGCGCCTTTAATTTCACGATGCGAAATCAAATCTTGTGATTTGAAAAATTGTTTGCGATACTGCGCCACAAATTCATGAGGAGAACATGATGGCCGCCTTACCCGAGATGCAACCCAGCTCACTTTCCGTCGCCGCGGGAGATGCTGATCCCCAGGAAACCCGAGAGTGGTTGGATGCGCTGGACGCGCTGATCGCTGCCGAAGGCCCGCAGCGGGCGCATTTCGTCCTCGAATCGCTGATCGCCGAAGCGCGGCAGAACGGCGTGGACGTGCCCTTCTCGGCCAACACAGCCTACGTCAACACCATTGCCACCGACGACGAGGTGCGCAGCCCGGGCAATGTCGAGATCGAGGAGCGGCTGCGCGCCTACATGCGCTGGAACGCCATGGCGATGGTGGTTCATGCCAACCGTCTGCACCCGGCCGATGGAGGCGATCTGGGCGGGCATATGGCCTCGTTCGCCTCGCTGGCCACCATGTATGGCACTGGCTTCAACCATTTCTGGCACGCACCCACGGCCGAACACGGCGGTGATCTGATTTACTTTCAGGGCCATAGCGCGCCGGGCATCTACGCCCGCGCCTATATGGAAGGGCGGTTGACGGAAGAGCAGCTCCTGCATTTCCGCCAGGAAGTCGGCGGCAAAGGGCTGTCGAGCTACCCCCACCCCAAGTTGATGCCGAACTTCTGGCAATTCTCAACAGTGAGCATGGGGTTGGGGCCGATCATGGCGATCTACCAGGCCCGCTATCTCAAGTATCTGCACGCCCGTGGCATTGCCGATACCTCCAAGCGCAAGGTCTGGGCCTTCTGCGGCGACGGTGAAATGGACGAGCCCGAGGCGCTCGGCGCCGTGGGGCTGGCGGCGCGCGAAAAGCTCGACAACCTGGTGTCCGTCATCAACTGCAATCTGCCGCGCCTCGACGGCCCGGTGCGTGGCAACGGCAAGATCATCCAGGAGCTCGAGGCCGAGTTCCGCGGCTCGGGCTGGAACGTCATCAAACTCATCTGGGGCTCTTACTGGGACCCGCTGCTGGCGCGCGACAAAGACGGCATCCTGCGTCAGGTGATGATGGATGTACTCGACGGCGACTATCAGGCGATGAAGGCCAATGACGGCGCCTTCGTGCGCAAGCATTTCTTCGGCCGCGACCCGCGCCTGCTCAAGATGGTCGAGCACATGAGCGACGAAGACATCTGGCGCCTGAACCGTGGCGGCCACGATCCGCAAAAGGTCTATGCCGCCTTCCACGCCGCGGCCAACCATCAGGGCGGCCCCACGGTGCTGCTGGTCAAGACCATCAAGGGCTACGGCATGGGCCGCGCGGCCGAGGCGCGCAATGTGGCGCACCAGGTCAAAAAGCTCACCGATGAAGACATTCGCGAATTCCGCGACCGCTTCAACATCCCGGTGCCCGACAGCGAACTGCCCAAGCTGCCTTTCTTCAAACCGGCCGACGACACGCCGGAAATGAAGTACCTGATGGAGCGTCGCAAGGCCCTGGGCGGCCCGCTGCCGCAGCGCCGCGAAAAGGCCGACGAACATCTGCCCGTGCCCGATCTGAAAGAGATTTTCCAGCCCATGCTCGAAGCCACGGCCGAGGGCCGCGAAATCTCCACCACCCAGGCTTATGTGCGCTGCCTCAACCAGTTGCTGCGCGACAAGACGCTGGGCCCGCGCGTCGTGCCCATTCTGGTGGATGAAACCCGTACCTTCGGCATGGAAGGGCTGTACCGGCAGATTGGCATCTACGCGCCGGAAGGACAGAAATACACCCCGGTCGATCGTGGCGAGGTGATGTATTACCGCGAAGACAAACAGGGCCAGATCCTGCAGGAAGGCATCAACGAAGCGGGCGGCATGTGCTCGTGGATCGCCTCGGCCACCAGCTACTCGCACAGCAACCGCATCACCATTCCGTTCTACATCTTCTATTCGATGTTCGGCTTCCAGCGCATCGGCGACCTGATCTGGGCCGCGGGCGACATGCTGGCGCGCGGCTTCCTGCTGGGCGGCACCTCCGGGCGCACCACCCTCAACGGCGAGGGCCTGCAGCACGAAGACGGCCACAGCCAGGTCATGGCGGCCAACGTGCCCAACTGCATCAGCTACGACCCGACCTTCGCCCACGAAGTGGCCGTCATCCTGCATGCGGGTCTCAAGCGCATGGTCGAGAATCAGGAGAACGTGTTCTATTACCTGACCCTGCTCAACGAAAACTACGCCCAACCCGGGCTGCAGCCGGGCACCGAAGAGCAGATTCTCAAGGGCATGTATCTGTGCAAGCCGGGCAAGGCCGAGGTCAAGCAGCGCGTGCAGTTGCTCGGCTCCGGTTCCATCCTGCGCGAAAGTCTGGCGGCGCAGGAACTGCTGGAAAGCGACTGGGGCGTCGCCGCCGACGTGTGGAGCTGCCCGAGCTTCAACGAACTGGCGCGTGATGGCAAGGCCGCCGAACGCTGGAATCTGCTGCACCCCACCGACAAGCCGCGCGTGCCCTTCGTCACCCAGCAGCTCGACAAGCACGCAGGCCCGGTGGTGGCCAGCACTGACTATGTGCGCCTGTTCGCCGAACAAATTCGTCCCTTCCTGCCCAAGGGACGCAATTACCGGGTGCTGGGCACCGACGGCTTCGGCCGCTCGGATACCCGCACCGAGCTGCGCCGCCACTTCGAGGTCGATCGCCACTACATCGTGCTGGCTGCGCTGCGCGGTCTGGTCGATGAGGGTGCGCTGCCTGCGTCCAAGCTCACCGAGGCCATTGCCAAGTACGGCATCGACACGGAGAAGGTGTTCTCGCTCTACGCCTGAACGACCGCCGAACGCACACACAACAGGAGACACCCAACATGGCCGTCGTCGAGGTCAAGGTTCCCGATATCGGGGACTTCAAGGATGTGGAAGTGATCGAGGTTCTGGTGAAGGCCGGAGACCAGATCGCGGTCGATCAATCGCTGGTCACG